>NZ_JAUMYS010000035.1 GCF_030528505.1 Tannerella sp. | reverse complement strand
ATCTATCAAGTAAAAAATTATTACATTTAAAAATTGCATGAAAAACACATAAAAATGCAGTTAATAATATTTAAATAGTTAAGGGAGGGTAGAAATAGAAGCATCATTCCATCCTCTGTTTCAAAAATATATCCTCCTTAACGAATAGACGGATTTGTCTCATGGACGCATAGAAACTCGTCGCTATGAAAGCATTCTCAATCCCTTGGAGATAAAAGCTGACGGAGTGTCAACTCGTCGGAAAGGCTTGAGGTCGATACACAAAGTGGTACGCAGACGAAAGGATAGAAAGAGCGATAGAATGTGGCGCAGATTATGGATATCATTCAAAAGATCAATTTACTCATTACAGGGTAACTAAAGACAAATATGAGGTCCTCAATCCCTCGTATTCAAAAGAAACACGCTCGAATGAATCCTCAACAACTAACAAGCATACAATTTTAATGTGTCCCCCTGGGAAAAATAAAAAGAGCCCCATTTCATTTTTGGAAAAAAAAAGATTTGTTTCTCTTTTTTGCAGGCGATACAAAAAGCGGGTGAGGCACGCGAAAAAATCAGACGAACGCGGCGATGAAGCAATAGATAAACCATCCGCAGAGGCCGATTTTGCATATCGTGCCGAGCAGAAAGCCGGCGAATGCGCCGAATCCGGATTTTACGGCTTCTCTGATATGGCGTCGTCCCAACAACAATTCACCGGCTACGGCCCCGACGAAAGGGCCGACCAGAATGCCCCATGGAGGGAAGAAGAACACACCGACTAACGTGCCGACGACGCATCCCCAATTGCCCCATCGGCTTCCGTTCCATTTTTTTACGCCCCAGACCGGCATCAAATAGTCGAAAGCGATAGTCAACAGCACCAGCATGAACCAGACGAGGAGTTGCGTGGTGGTGAATTCTACGCGTTCGGTGAAGTGCAGCAGAAGCAATCCCCCGTACGAGAGCGGCGGTCCGGGCAACACGGGGAGCAGGCTCCCGATCAGTCCTCCCAACAGGCAAACGGCTCCGAGGACAATTAACACAATCTCTAATACCATCATCATCTTTTGTATTGTATTGAAGGGTTGAACGAAACAACGACGGAGCGACCGGCAGGTTTATTCCACTCTCGCGTCCGAGAGTGAGACTCCGTTCAGAAAATCACTGACCGCCATCCGTTTTTTGCCGGCCAACTGTACTTCTTTGACACGGATGAACCCGTCTTTGGCGGCAATATCGAGGTGTTTTTTACCGTCGGTACGGATCGCGCCGGGTGCGAGCGAATGGTTTTCCATCCTCTTCTCGGTCGCAAATATTTTCAGCGCCGGGCGATGGCCGTCAGGCAAGACAAGCTCGGTCCATGCCGCGGGATAGGGCGAGAGGCCGCGAACGAAGTCATACACCTTGTCCACAGACTGCTGCCAGTCGATACGACATGTCTCTTTAAAAATCTTCGGCGCGGGGCGCAGTTCCTCTTGGTCAGTGCAAAGCGTTTCCTGCGGCAGGGTTTCGATCATGCCATCGGCTTCGATCAGCAGATCGACCGTTTCAATCACTAATTGTGCTCCGGCGTCCATGAGTGCATCATGTACGCGTCCGGCATCGTCGGTTTCGGCCACGGACAGTCGGCGGCGACGGATGATGTGTCCGGTATCGATCTCGTGCTTCAGGAAAAAAGTCGTTACCCCCGTTTCCTTCTCGCCGTTGATAATCGCCCAGTTGATGGGGGCTGCTCCGCGATATTGCGGCAAGAGTGAGGCATGCAGGTTGAATGTGCCCCAAGGCGGCATCGCCCAAACGACTTCGGGCAGCATCCGGAAGGCAACGACAATCTGCAAGTCAGCTTGCAGCGCACGTAACTCACGGATAAAACGTTCGTCTTTGAGGTTTTCGGGCTGCAAAACGGGCAGCCCCTGCGAAAGGGCATATTGCTTGACGGCCGAAGCCTGAAGCACACTGCCATGGCGTCCCATCGGTTTATCGGGCATGGTGACGACTCCCACAACGCGATAGCCCCCCTCGACAAGGGCGCGCAGGCTCGCCACAGCAAACTCGGGCGTACCCATAAACACTATTTTCAGATCGTTTTTTTCCATACGTTTTCTTCTTATCCGACGACGCAAATGTACACGATAATTTTTTAATCGCAGCATAAGTGTGCTCACACGTGTTTTTATCAGGCCGGAGCATACGACCTTATTAGACGCCCTAATAAGCGTTTATTAGACCGACTCATACGTGCTTATGAGGTAGCCTAATACCGGTTCATCCGGTAGCCTAATGTCGATCCATCCGACAGCCTAATGTCGATTCGTCCGAAACTTGATTAATATAAAGAAGGGAGGCTTCCCCGTTTGGTTTTGCCCCCCTTTTTTTCACCTGTCGAACATCTCACTTCTAACGGATTACCGAATCAAATCGACGCTCCGGCGAATGAAGCGACTCAACGCTTCACCTTTGAGCAATCCGTTACCGAGCAGGGCCAGGTCGATCAGTTGGCCGATGATCGGATTACCGGCGGCATATTCTGCCAGAATGGCATTACGCTGTCCGCGCAGTTCGGTAAGTTTCCGGTTCGTATGCTCCAAGTCTTCTTTTTCGGAAGCCGTGATTTCGTCTTCTTTCTTTTTGTTCTGCGCTTCACGCAAGTCGCTTTGACGAGCTTCCCATCCCTTGATATCGTTCAGAACGGGCTGCAACTTTTCGGTGCAAGCCTTTTCTTCGCCGGCCAGTACGGACTTGATCAGGGCATGATCACTGTTGAGCACGAGGTTGTAACTGTCGGGCATCTCTCCGTAGAACGACATACCGGGCTGCATGGCGGACATTTCGCGCATCCGTCGCATGTATTCGCTTTGCGTAAGCATCACCGGGTTGGCGGCCTCGCCTAAGGCTTCGAACGAAACGGTGAAATCAACTTTGTCGATCTTGGGCAACTGGCTTGTAAAGATTTCCTGCAGGGCCTCTTTCTGACTGTCGTCGAGGTGAATCGTGTTGCCGTCGGTTTTACGGATCAGACGATCGATCGTATCGCTGTCGACACGCACGAACCTCGTCTTCTCGAGCTTCTGTTCCAACTGACTGATGGCATGCACATCCAACTGTCCGTCCATAATCAAAACGCTGTATCCTTTATCTTTAGCGGCCTGAATGTAGCTGTACTGGTCGTTCGGGTTCGTGGTGTAGAGATACGTCAGGAAGCCTTCCTTATCGGTCTGGTTTTCCTTGATCAATTGCCGGTATTCGTCGTACGTATAATATTTGCCGTCTACGTCTTTGTGCAACGCGAACTTGGCGGCGCGTTCGTAAAATTTCTCGTCGCTGAGCATGCCGTACTGAATAAAGAGCTTGAGGCTGTCCCACTTCTCTTCGTATTGCGGACGGTCGTTCTTGAAGATTTCTTCGAGGCGGTCGGCCACTTTTTTGGTGATATGCGCCGAGATCTTCTTCACGTTCTGGTCGCTTTGCAGGTACGAACGCGAAACGTTGAGCGGGATGTCGGGCGAGTCGAGTACGCCGTGAAGCAGGGTCAGGAACTCAGGTACGATGCCTTCGACCGAGTCGGTGACAAACACCTGATTGCAATATAACTGAATTTTGTTGCGATGCAGATCGATGTTGCTCTTGATGCGCGGGAAATACAGAATGCCCGTGAGGTTGAACGGATAATCCACGTTCAGGTGAATCCAGAAGAGCGGCTCGTCGCTCATCGGATAAAGCTCGCAGTAGAACGTCCGGTAATCTTCATCTTTCAGCTCCGACGGCTTGCGTATCCAGGCCGGCTGAGTTTCGTTGACGATCTGATCCTCGTCCGTATCGACGTATTGACCGTCTTTCCACTCCTGCTTCTTCCCGAAGACGATGGGGACGGGCAGATAACGGCAATATTTGTTCAGCAGCGAGGTGATCTTGCTCTTTTCGAGGAATTCCCTGTTGTCGTCGTCGATGTATAAGATGATGTCTGTACCGCGATCGTCTTTCGTCGTTTCCGTCATCTGATATTCGGGCGAACCTTCGCAGCTCCATTTCATCGCCACAGCGTCGTCCTTATACGACTTGGTAACGATTTCGACCTTCTTGGCCACCATGAACGAAGAATAGAATCCCAGTCCGAAATGTCCGATGATGGCAGCCGCGTTGTTCTGATACTTCTGCACGAACTCTTCGGCGCCGGAAAACGCGATCTGGTTGATATACCGGTCTATCTCCTCGGCTGTCATACCGATACCGCGGTCGGAGACGATCAGTTTATCACCTTCGATGCGGATGCGCACGGACAAGTCGCCCAATTCGCCTTTGAAATCGCCGACCGACGATAAGGTTTTCAGCTTTTGTGTCGCGTCGATCGCGTTGGACACCAGCTCACGGAGAAAAATCTCATGGTCGCTGTACAAAAATTTCTTGATGACGGGAAAGATGTTTTCGCTTGTAACACCGATATTTCCCTTGGTTTCGTGATTTGCCATATTGTTTATTTTTCGTTTTTATTGTTTTCTCTATGCCTCTTTCGGACAAAAAAAATGCCAGACCGCACAGGTCTGACATTTTGTCTGTCTGCTTATACACAATTTCCGGCGCGTCTCACGCCTTTTTGATTTCGTGTGTCATTTTGTCCGTTGCCTGATCATATCCGATCACGATCGTATCGCCTTGTGCCACGTTGTCCTGCAAGAGGATACCGGCCATCTCGTCTTCGATATATTTCTGAATCGAGCGTTTCAGCGGGCGCGCACCGAACTGAACATCATACCCTTTCGAGGTGATGTATTCCTTCGCCTCGTCGGTGATTTCCAGCCGATAACCGAGCCCGTCGATCCGTCGATAGACCTCTTTCAGCTCGATGTCGATAATCCGATGAATCGAGGTTTTGTCCAGCGGATCGAACATGACAATATCGTCGATACGGTTCAGAAATTCGGGTGCGAACGACTTTTCCAGCGCTTTACGAATCACGCCACGCGAATAATCTTTGTCCATCGCACCTTGTCCCTGCGGATGGAAGCCGATGCCCCGCCCGAAGTCTTTCAACTGGCGCGTTCCGATATTGGAGGTCATGATCAGAATCGTGTTTTTGAAGTCGATGCGGCGTCCGAGACTGTCGGTCAGCCGGCCCTCGTCGAGTACCTGAAGCAGCAGGTTGAACACGTCGGGGTGCGCTTTCTCGATCTCGTCGAGCAACACTACGGAATAAGGTTTGCGACGCACCTTCTCGGTGAGCTGTCCGCCTTCCTCATAACCGACGTATCCCGGAGGCGCCCCGATCAGACGCGAAACGGCGAACTTTTCGAGGTACTCGCTCATATCGATCCGGATCAGCGCGTCGGGCGTATCGAACAGGAACTCGGCCAGTTTCTTGGCCAGATGCGTTTTGCCGACTCCCGTAGGACCTAAGAACATAAACGTGCCGATGGGCTTGTTCGGGTCTTTCAGTCCGACGCGGTTGCGTTGAATGGCTTTGACGATTTTTTCCACCGCCTCATCCTGTCCGATGATTTTCTCCTTGAGCAGCGCTCCCATGTCGCGCAGCCGCATGTTTTCGGTCTGTGCGATGCGTTGTACGGGTACGCCCGACATCATGGCCACGACCTCGGCTACCTGCTCGGCATCGACCGTTTCACGGTGCTCCTCCATCTCTTCTTCCCATTTTTTTTTGGCCTCTTCCAGTTCGATGATGTATTGCCGCTCGGTATCGCGATGGCTCGCCGCCAACTCGAAATTCTGCGACTTCACGGCCGCCAGTTTGTCATTCCGGGTCGCTTCGATTTTCGCTTCCAGCTCCTCGATATGGCGAGGCACGACAATGGTCGAAATATGCACACGCGAACCGGCCTCGTCCAGCGCGTCGATGGCCTTGTCGGGGAAATTGCGGTCGCTGATGTAGCGTTCTGTCAGTTTGACACACGCTTCGAGCGCCGCATCCGTATAAATCATGTGATGATGCTCTTCGTACCGTTCCTTGATATTCTTGAGAATCTGCAAGGTCTCTTCGGGAGTCGTCGGATCGACCAGCACCTTTTGGAAACGGCGCTCCAAGGCTCCGTCTTTCTCGATGTTCTTCCGGTATTCATCGAGCGTCGTAGCTCCGATACATTGCAGTTCGCCGCGTGCCAGCGCCGGCTTAAGCATATTGGCGGCATCCATCGAGCCCGAAGCCGAACCGGCCCCGACCAGCGTATGAATCTCGTCGATAAACAGAATGATGTTCGGATTTTTTGTCAGCTCGTTCAGCACCGCTTTGATGCGTTCTTCGAACTGTCCGCGATACTTCGTCCCTGCCACGATGGAGGCCATATCGAGACTGATCACCCTCTTATCGAACAGGATGCGCGACACCTTACGCTGAACGATGCGCTGTGCCAATCCTTCGACAATCGCCGACTTCCCGACACCCGGTTCGCCGATCAGCACGGGATTGTTCTTCTTGCGGCGGCTCAGAATCTGTGCCAGCCGTTCGATTTCTTTCTCGCGTCCGACGATCGGGTCTAACTTCCCTTCGGCAGCCGCCCGGGTCATGTCCGACCCGAAATTGTCGAGCACCGGCGTATCGTTCGACACTTTCTGCGATGTACCGGCTGCGCCGCGCGGCGCCCCTCCCGGTGCGGACTGGCCCGAGGAAGACGAAGAATACGACGACGAAAAGGCATCGTCTTCTTCCTCATCATCGTCGGTAAACCCGTCGCGTATCTCTTCGAATTCCGCAATGTCAATATCGGATTCACCGCTCACGCGGCCGTAAACGGCACGATAATCGATCCCCGTCCGTCCCAAAATCTGCGCCGCCGTGTTAAACTCCTCTTTCAGGAGCGCCAGCAGCAGGTGTTCGGTTCGCGTACGTTCGCTTTTAAATATTCGGGCTTCAAGCATGCTCATGCGCAGCACGCGCTCGGTACTTTTGCTGATGGTAATATCGTTGAGCGGCATTTCGCCCGTTTCATACGTATTTCGTATTTCGTGTTCGATCTCTTTTTTGATCTGTGTCAAGTCCACATTCATCTCCTGAAGAATGCTTACGGCGTTGCCGTTGCCTTCGCGCAGCAGGCCCAGCATCAAATGCTCCGGGCCGATGTAGCTGTTCTGTAAACGAGCAGCTTCTTCGCGACTGTATTCAATCACGTCGATTACTTTTTTTGAATAATTATTCTTCATACTTCTCATGCTTCGTCTGTGCAAAGTTAGTAATATCTCCCATAAGTCTTACAAATTTTATGCCAAAACTCGTTTGCCCCTCAAAAGAGCGTAAAAACGGCTGACCGGATTTTTTCTTTTCGTTGGGGAGAGAACAGGTAGTTTCCACTACGCACGTTTACGCACGAGCACCTTATCGATACGGGCACGATCCATATCGACAATCTCAAAGTCGAAGCATTGCCAGCTGAATGTCTCGCCCGTTTTGGGCACATGCTCGAGCAGTTCGAGAATCAGACCGCTCAAGGTATTGTAGTCATAGTCCGCATACAACTCAGCCATGTCGAAATATTCGAGGAAATTATAGAACGAATATTGTCCGTCGACAAGCCAGCTATTGCCTCCGGCACGTTCTCTGATTTCGGGCTCTTCGTCGATGTCAGGCAATTCGCCAATCAGCGCTTCGACAATATCCTTGAGGGTGACGATGCCCTGAATGCCCCCGAACTCGTCGGTGACAAGGCCGTACTTGACCCGTGCATTCTTAAACTGTTCCAGCGCGTTATAGACGCTTTGGCTTTCGGGCACAAACTGTGCCGGCCGCAACACCTGCGAAAGCGAAAAGCCGGGTTGGTCGATCTTTCCGAATAAGTCTTTGAGAAACACGACCCCGACAATGTTGTCGAATTTTCCGGCAGCTACCGGATACACATTGAACAGGTTCTCTTTCACCGTCTGACGAATCGCGTCGAGAGACTCTTCCGTATTAAGCCAAACAAGCTCGCTACGATGAGTCATAATCGAGCCTACGTCACGGTCGCCCAACGTAAAGACCCGCTCTACGATGTCCTGCTCCACATCCTGCACCTCGCCGCTGTCGAACCCTTCGCGGACGATGGCCTTGATTTCATCTTCCGTTACCCGGTTTTCTTCGGGCCGGTTCAGACCGAGCAGAATCATCAATCCGCGTGTGCTTTTGGAGAGCAGCCAAACGACAGGCGATGCGACTTTCGACAGTACATTCATCGGCTGGGCAACGAGCTTGGCCACCTGCTCGGCAAAATTCATGCCGATACGTTTGGGCAGCAATTCACCGAGCACCAGCGTAAGGTAGGTGACGGTTACAACAATCGTCAGCTTTGATATGCCTAAGGCATACGGTTGTATGGCCGGCACACCCTTCAGTACCTCAGCCAGATCGGCGGCAAACGCTTCGCCCGAAAACAACCCCGTCAGGATGCCGACGAGCGTGATACCGATCTGAATGGTCGACAAAAACTTGTCGGGATTATGTGCCAGATCAAGCGCTGTCTGCGCCGATTTCTTGCCTTTCCGGGCTTCCGTTTCAAGACGCGCCTTACGCGCCGAAACGAGTGCAATTTCAGCCAGCGAAAGCAAGCCGTTCAGCAAAATAAGCCCCAGAATGACGACTATTTCCATGGTGACAGATGGCTGTTTTTCGCCAGCCCGCCCTCGGCCGTTTCTTTGTACAGACTGGGGATGTCGTGCCCCGTCTCTTTCATGACTTCCACCACGCGATCATAGCTGACGCGATGCTTCCCGTCCGAATAGATGGCGTAAACGTTCGCATCGAGTGCCCGAGCTGCCGCCACCGCGTTACGCTCGATGCAGGGCACCTGCACCAGCCCGCACACGGGGTCGCACGTCAATCCCAGATGATGCTCCAGCGCCATCTCGGCCGCATATTCGATCTGTCCCGGCATACCACCGAACAGCTGACAGGCGGCTGCCGCTGCCATGGCACAAGCTACACCGACCTCGCCCTGACAACCGACTTCGGCGCCCGAAATCGACGCTTTCTCCTTGGCAATATTACCGAACAGTCCGGCCGTAGCCAACGCACGCAAGATCCGCACCTCACGAAAATCATGCGCCTTGTAGAGGTGATAGAGCACCGCCGGCAACACCCCGCTCGATCCGCAGGTAGGCGCCGTCACGATACGGCCGCCCGAAGCATTCTCTTCCGAAGTAGCCAAAGCATACGCGTAAATGTTACCCCGCGAATTCAGGCTCCCATTATAGCCCTTAGCTTTGACGTAATACGTCGCAGCTTTGCGACGCACGCCGAGACCGCCGGGTAAGACTCCTTCATTATTCAGTCCCCTGTCTATCGCTTCACACATCACATGCCAGACTTCTTTCAGGTAATCCCATATCTCCGGGCCTTCACACTGTTCGACGTATTCCCAGAAAGAGCAGCCGTCCTTCTCACACAAGTCAAGAATCTCCGCAATCGTAGTCAACGGATAAATATCGTTCGTCACACGCTTCGTCTCCTCATTCGCCAATGCGCCGCCCCCGACACTGTAAATCGTCCATCGATCCTTCACTTCGCCTTCGCAAACCGCTTCAAACAGCATCCCGTTCGGATGAAAAGGCAGAAATACATCGGGGCGCCACACAATTTCGGTCGGCGCCACCGGCTCCATCACGTCGAGGATCGCCCGGTCGGTCATGTGACCGCGACCCGTAGCAGCCAGACTGCCGTAAAGCGTCACACGGAAAGACGATACTCCAGAAGCACGCTCCAGAAACAGACGAGCAGCTTTCTGAGGGCCCATGGTATGACTGCTCGACGGACCGTTCCCTATTTTATAGAGTTCTCTTAACGATTTCATATTTCTTTTTCGTCGCGCAAAGATATAAATTTATTTTTTACCTTTGCTGGCCGAAAATGTATATAAGTACGCACGATAAAGATGATTAAAAAAATTAAGACGCTGTTGCAGGAAGTAGAATGCATGAAAGCCAATAATGCCGAAGAGCTTGAAACGCTACGTATCCGATACTTAAGCAAGAAAGGAGAAATTAATGCATTGATGAATGATTTCCGAAATGTGGCAGCCGACCGGAAACGGGAAGTCGGGAAGTACCTGAACGAACTGAAAGAAGCCGCTCAGCAGAAGATCAACCAGTTGAAAGAGCAGTTCGAACAAGCCGCCGAAAGCACCGACAGTTACGATATGACGCGCACGGCCTACCCGATTGCGCTGGGCACGCGCCACCCGCTCTCGATCGTGCGGAAAGAAATCTGCGACATCTTTGCACGGCTCGGCTTCAGCATTGCCGAAGGCCCGGAGGTGGAAGACGACTGGCATGTCTTCTCATCGCTCAACTTTGCCGAAGACCATCCGGCGCGTGACATGCAAGATACGTTCTTTATCGGGCATGCGCCCGATATATTGCTGCGCACCCACACCTCATCCGTACAGTCGCGGGTGATGGAGAAAACACAGCCGCCCGTGCGCATCATCTGCCCCGGACGCGTTTACCGCAACGAGGCAATCTCGGCACGCGCTCACTGCTTCTTCCATCAGATCGAAGGATTGTACGTAGACTGTGATGTCTCGTTTGCCGACCTGAAACAGGTGCTCCTTTTCTTCGCCAAAGAGATGTTCGGGGCCGACACGCAAATCCGCCTGCGTCCGTCGTATTTTCCGTTCACGGAACCGAGCGCCGAGATGGATATCACGTGCCATATCTGCGGTGGGCACGGATGTAATATCTGCAAACACACCGGGTGGGTAGAGATTCTGGGTTGCGGGATGGTAGACCCGAATGTCCTCGATCTGTGTGGCATCGACAGCCGAACTTACTCGGGTTATGCCTTGGGAATGGGAATCGAACGGATCACCATGCTTAAATACCGGATCAACGACATCCGCCTGTTTTTTGAAAACGACATCCGGTTCCTGCGTCAGTTCGAAGCAGCCCATTAGAGGCTGCTCGCATAAACACACAACACCTAATCCTCCCTAAGTAAGAATGAGAAAAGAAGAACGATACCGAGGTGTTATCGGATGGTTTGAGCAGCACATGCCGGTTGCTGAAACGGAGTTGAAATATACCGACCCGTTTCAGTTGCTGGTCGCTGTAATTCTCTCGGCACAATGTACCGACAAACGAGTGAACATGATTACCCCCACCCTGTTCAAAGCCTATCCGACGGCCGAAGCGATGGCCGCGGCCTCACCCGAAGAAGTGTTCGAATATATCAAAAGCGTTTCCTATCCGAATAACAAATCAAAGCATCTTGTCGGCATGGCACAGATGCTGGTTGCCCGATTCGGGGGTGAGGTACCTTCCGATACGGACGAGTTGCAGAAGCTGCCGGGCGTCGGGCGGAAAACAGCCAACGTCATCGCCTCCGTACTCTTCGATCAGCCGCGCATGGCCGTCGATACGCATGTATTTCGTGTGGCCAATCGCATCGGATTGACCCATCGAAGCAAAACGCCCTTAGCTACCGAAAAAGAGTTGATCAAACATATCCCTGAACACCTGATAGCCAAAGCCCACCATTGGCTTATCCTGCACGGACGGTACACCTGTATCGCCCGCCGTCCCAAATGCGACCTCTGCGGACTGACGCTTTGGTGCAGAACATATGCGCAAACAAAAACCGCGTCCGAAAGTTAACCTAATATTAACGTTAAGATTGCGTAATATAACGTTCCGTTAACGTTGAGATTGACAAACGGTTTATATCTTTGTCAAAATTTTTTTTTCAAACACGTAAAATTCAGAACAGATGAAAGCACATTTCAAACACATGATGTTGCTGCTTGCCTTTTTTGCAAGCGTAACGATGCTCAAGGCACAACAGATGCCCCCGATCCCCGTGGATAAAGGCGTACGTATCGGTCAATTGGAAAATGGACTGACGTATTACATCCGCGCCAACAAACGCCCCGAGAACCGGGCGAATTTTTATATCGTACAGCGCGTAGGTTCCATTCAGGAAGAGGAAAGTCAGCGCGGTTTGGCTCATTTTCTCGAACATATGGCGTTCAACGGCACCAAAAATTTCCCTGCTGGCGATGACGGAAAAAACATGATTTCGTATCTCGAAACCATCGGCGTGAAATTCGGCGCCAACCTCAACGCCTATACGAGCATGGACGAAACGGTGTACAACATCAACGACGTCCCTACGACGGCTGCGGGAGCCGTAGATTCCTGTCTGCTGATCTTGCACGACTGGTCGAACGCCTTACTGCTGCGCGAGAAAGAAATCGATAAAGAACGTAAAGTCATTCACGAAGAATGGCGTACACGACGCAACGCCTCGCAACGAATGATCGACTCGATCGCGCCGGCCATCTTCAAAGACAGCAAATATGCTCACCGCATGCCGATCGGTCTGATGAGCGTGGTCGACCATTTCGAGCCACAAGTGTTGCGCGACTATTATCATAAATGGTATCGCCCCGATCTGCAAGGCATTATCGTGGTAGGCGATATCGACGCGGAAGAAATCGAGAAGAAGGTGAAGACCCTCTTCGGCGGCATTCCCAAACCGGTCAATCCGGCGGAACGCGTTTACGAGCAGATACCCGACAACGACGAGCCGATCGTTACCGTGGCGACAGACAAAGAACTGTCGAGCAACAACGTGATGATCGCTTTTAAGAGGAACGTTATTCCGAACGACCGAAAAACGACCATGGATTATCTGGTTTTCCGCTTTGCTACGCAGATGATCAGCCAGATGTTGAGCGACCGTCTGCAAGAAATGCTTCAGCAGGAAAATCCGCCGTTCGCTTTTGCCACGGTGATGAACAGCTCTTTCTTCGGTGTACATACGAAAGATGCGCTGCAACTCGTGGGCGTCAGCCGTCCGAAAGAAGCCGAAGTGGCTATCGCTACGTTGCTGCGCGAAACCAAACGCGCCCATGATTTCGGCTTCACCGAAGGCGAATATGAACGTGCCAAGGCCAACTACCTGAGCGGAATGGAAAAACGCTACAACGAACGCGAAAAGCAACTGAACGGCTATTACGTGCAACAATATGTACAACATTTCCTGAAAAATGAGCCGATCCCGTCCATCGAAGATGAGTACAACACCATGAGCCAGATGATTGTGCCGAACATTCCGGTAGCCGCTGTCAACCAGATCATGCAACAGATCATTACCGATAAAAACCGGGTAGTCGTTTTGATGGGTAACGATAGCGAAAAAGCGACTTTCCCGTCCATCGACCGCATACACGAAATCATCAAGGAAATAGACGGCGAAAAGTTGGAAGCATATGCCGATAAAACCATACAAGAGCCTCTGCTGGCACAACTCCCGGCCAAAGGAAGCATCACGGCCGAAACGACGGATGCCGAACGCGGCGTAATGGTATGGACCCTCTCGAACGGTGCGAAAGTAGCCGTTAAAGAGACCGATTTCAAGCAAGACGAAATCCTGATGTCGGGCTTCGCTTTCGGAGGAACATCGGTCATCGGAAACGAGCATCTGGCCGAAATCAAGCTGATGGATGAGATCGTTCCGGAAGGCGGACTGGGTAATTTCAGTGCAACCGATCTTAAAAAAGCCTTGTCCGGCAAGCATGTCAGCGTGGGCACGAGTGTCGGTCAGTACAACCAGAGCGTTAACGGCACAAGTAATGTCAAAGACTTGGAAACAATGATGCAACTTCTTTATCTGAAATTTACGGCCGTCCGCAAAGACGAAACAGCCTATAAATCGATTGTAGGACGCTTGAAAGGTATCCTGCCAATGCTGATGAATAACCCGGACTTTATCTTTAACGATTCGATCATACGTACGGTTTATATGAACAATCCACGCATGTCGATGCCGACCGTCGAAGAAATCGATGCCTGCAACTACGACACCCTGCTCGACTTGTATCGCTCACGCTTCGCCAACGCCGCCGACTACACGTTTGTCTTCGTAGGCAACGTTTCTCCGGCACAACTCAAGCCGCTCGTGGAACAATATATCGCTTCGCTGCCCGGAACGACAGGCGGCACAATGTACGATAAAAACGTCGCCCCCGAACGCAAAGGCGTATACAACAACCATTTTGTTCGCGAAATGGAAACGCCGAAAGCCACAACGTCGATCCTGTATTCGGGCAATATGGCTTACACGCCGGAGAACATTATTCGTATGAGCGCATTATCCCAACTGTTCCAGATGGAATTTACGGACAAGATTCGCGAAGAAAAAGGCGGAACATACGGTGTACGCGTACTGAGTGACGCCCAGAAAATTCCGTACGAAGGCTTCTCGTTGCAATTCAGATTCGATACCGATCCGGCCCGACGCACGGAACTCGTCGACGCCATCAACGACGTAACGAAGCGATTACAAACAGAAGGTCCCGACGCACAAATGTTGCAGAAAGTGAAGGAATATATGCTGAAACAGCATGCCGACAACCTGAAGGAAAACAGCTATGCACGGCGTAACTTGCAGGAATATCTGGTCTATGGTATCGATCGTGAGAAAGATTTCGTTAAGCACGTAAACGATCTTTCGATCGAGTTGCTGAAACAGTTTACCGACGAATTGCTGAAACAGAATAACCGCATCGAAGTCTCGATGAGCAGTCAAGAATAATATTCCGGTAACAAGGAAAAAACAAAAGAGGGTGTGTCAAAATGCAATGTTTGGGCACACCCTCTTTAGGTGTGTGTAAGAATGGGTAAAAAGCAACGAAGCAGTTTGCCCGTTATGACACACCGCCTTTTCTATTTAGCCGATTCGAGAATTATTCCCTTTCCTTTTTGTTGATTTTTACCGTTACACAGATTTGTTTTTCCGGATGAGCTTCAGGGTTGATCCGGCTGATTTTCGCAGAGAATAGCTCCATATGTCCCAACTGAAGGAACTTTGCAAGCTCTTCGTTTGCCTCTATCGGGACATACCCCAACAAGGTATCATGAAAGAGTATTTTCACGGCATTCGGATCATACCCGTTCAAAGGCTCTGCTTCCAATCTCAACTCCATACCGATTTTCAATTCATCAAAAACGTCCAAGCCATCCCAATACGTGAATCCGGCAATGTAAAATGTAGCATAATGTTGATTTACCATAACGATCTGTTTTTATGTTCGATGCAAAGGTAAATGCCAACTATGCAGCCTATCTGCATCGCATGAAAAAATATTCCTCTGTCTTACTTTGATAGCGAATAGTGAAAAACGAAAAGTGAAAAATCGCAATCGAGAAAAACATCTCCGTCTTACTTTAATGCATAAAAACCATGTGTTTTCAATCTGATTATGAATTTCTCGCAATCGCTTCTCTTACTCTTGACACCATTCTTTCCCTTAAATATTTGGGAGCTATGATTCGTATTTTATCAAGGTAACCTAAAAGAAGATTCTCCAATTCGTGATTGATAATCAGACTGAGCTCAACCGTTGTTGTCGCCTGATCGCGTCTTTCTATTTTCTGAGAACCGTGCAACGGCTTTGTTTCAACGTACGGAAAAAGAATATTGTCTATTTCTAATACAACCTTTTCAACCTCCTTCTCGTAAACCGTAACCCCGATCACATCTTCAAAATATTCATCAAACGCGATCTCTTTATTTTCCACATAAGGAATATGAACCGGCTCGATGTGTTCAATTCGATCTAAAGCAAAGGTCGTTGCCGTTTTCTTTTCTTTCAAGTGGTCACAACGCCCGAACAGAAACCAGCGAAGGTTATACTGTTTTAAAAAGTACGGATGATATATATATGTTTTTGGTTCTTTTCCAAATCTTTGATAACGAATTTGAAGAGTTTGTTTGTTGACAATCGCATTGAAAATATCCGTAAACAGATTGAGCCCTTTTAAATAGGGATTTTCTTCGAAGCCGACAATACCGGCGGTCGCCTCTCTCAACTGAAACACGCTCTCAAATCGCGCCAGAATTTCTTCCATCCAACGAAACTGAGGCATTCCCTTGAAACGGTTTAACATGGAGATCGTTTCTTTCAACTGATTGATTTCCGTTTCATTCAGCAACTGACTGTTGATCGAGTAACGAAAGTCTTCATAATGGTAATACGTTTTTTTGCCATCACGAGGCTTACAAAGAACAATCCCCCAAATGCTTTCCATATCATGGATATCCTGACGTACCTGACGCTCTTTCACGCCATCGACAACACCCGCTTGTTCGAAAAGCGCCTGATTGCACGCTTCGACTAAATTTTCGATATAATATCTTCGACCCGGATTGCGAAAGCATCGATCTAATGCTTGATATCGGATTTGTGCATGTTTATTCGTTGCCATTTTCTCTATTTGTTGTGATTAAGCGCATCTTTTATATCAACGTCCAATAACCCGGCCATTCTTGCTAATATTTCAAGCCAAAGCTACATCGTATGACTACTGCTTATTCTGTATGCAAATATATGGATTTTTTACAAAAATTGACCTATACATAACGCATGTAATCTTCGAATCAAATAAGGAGCACACCGGCTTTCGTATATCACAAGTTAAAGTGATTCCAGAACACTTTTCTTTATATGGACATGTTAATTTTTTAGAAAATGTGAAATGGGTGCATTATTATTCGCGCCAAAAACTTGCCCATATAAAAACAAATATTTACTTTTGTTGTCGCATGTGAATGACTGAGGCATTTCATCCGAAGAATGAAAACAACCTCAACCATGAACTAAAACAAAACGATTGAGAAACAAAATGTTTAAAAATCTATCCATGATATGGAACCGTATGTACAAGTTGTTCTTGACACAGAGTTCACCTCTCTGACACAACATGCCCAATTACTTTCATTGGCATTAGTTGCAGAGACGGGAGCGGTATTTTATGCCGAATTCAATGATTTTGATAAAAAAGAGATAAGCGATTGGGTAAACACCCATGTAATAAACCATTTCCTGATGCAAGAAATGGACATTCATTTCAGTGTGGTAGACAAAAGAACGCAAGTGAAGGGAAACAAGGAGTACATTGTTGCCCATCTTCGCAAATGGTTAACCCAATTTGGTAATATCCGGATGTGGGCAGATGTCCCTCATTATGACTGGGTGCTTTTTTGCGAATTATTCGGCGGATCAATGAAGTTGCCGAACAACCTTCACTTTATGTGCATGGACATCGCCACCCTGTTACATACACAAGGCCTTGATCACACGGCTGAACGTATTTCGCTAGTCAACAATGAAGAAATGCCGGCCAACTACAAAACACATAACGCGCTAAGCGATGCAGAATTAGGAATGATTTTACTTAATAAATACAGTCATGGAAAAAGAACGATATAGTGTGCATACCTTCATGTTTCCGTTTCAATGGAGTATCAAAGGCTTTGGAGAAAAGACTTTCTCTGAGCAAATAGACCTGAACAAAATCCAGTTTTCTAATTCGGACCATTGGGAAAGAGTAACAATACCTGCTAACGATCAGGAATTGGATGATTTGTACAATGAAAAAAACTATTTTTACGAATTTATTCACGAGGCATTGTATGACAACGGTTCAAACACTTCTTTAATTCGTCATTATGAACGGAATGAGCCGAAACGCGGAAGGGTTTTGTATAGAATAACTTGTGTAGGCGGGAAAGAATATGAGTTGGATGTAAAGGCCATCAACTTGAATCTGTATTCGACCGGCGTTGGTGTTCTCTCATTTTTCATGGAAAACAGAAAATACGCAGACCCGGAAGCTGTATTGAATATCAATCAGTATGGAAGAAGAGTTTTCCCACCTTTTATCAAAGATGTAGAAGATCGCTCAGTGATTGCCAAAAAATTGGAGTTCATTGGGCTTCACGAACGCGAAACAGGCTATTGCGAAGAGTTCAGTCATTATAGCAATAAGATAGCCGCCAATACGCCGGCAACTTTTATTACAGAAATGATACGTGAAGTAGCTACAAATATTCAGTTGAAACCGGTTATTGACGATAGGATGTTTGTGTTATCATGGTATAAGAACAATGATTGGGCTAATCAGTTTAGTGGGAGCGGGTATGACGATTTTATCATGAGTAATAATTGGTATGAGTTTTTGTTTGTTGATAAACCGAATGATATGAGTTGTCAAAATACGGAAATGCAAAAAGCACTCATTAAGGGATCTACATACGAACGCTGGCAAAAATGGTGCTCATTATATGGTGTGTCGCGGTATTCAATGGTCTATCTGACCAATACAACATGTCCTGCTTTTCTAATTCAATATTTTGAAACGGAATATTCTCGTATGGCAGAGCTTATTCTAGTTCAAAAGGCTTCGATTTTGCGATTTTCGGCAGAGGTGACAAATATCAGCAATTTGGAAAATAGTAAGGGATTGAGTCTCAAATTAGGTTCCTTATATAAGGAATACATTCGTTTTGTCAATCAAATCCACTTTCGTGAAGTGTCAGCCCAAGACCAAGGTATTGAGATGTATGAGAAACTCTACAAGCTGATAAAAATCAACGAACATGTCGAAAAATTGGATAAAGAAATAGAGGAATTATACAACTATGTGACTTTGCAAGAAGATCGTAGAGTTAATAATACAGTATCACTTCTCACGTGGATTGCAACGATTTTTGTGCCGATAACGGTTGTTGCCGGCATCTTCGGAATGAGCAACACGGCATTAAATGGATGCGGAGGATCGTCCCGATGGTTCAATATTTGGAGTTATCAATTCCTAACCATGGCAGTCGTTGCTCTCATCGTCATAGGAGTTATATTAATATTTAAAAGAAAAATAAAATGAACGTTTCAGCATTATCACCCGTAGATTGGCAGAATGTAGTGAATGCCGTCCCATCTTTATGTTGGGGCGTCATTGGACTTATGACTTTTGTGTTTTTACTGAGAGTTCTTAGCCCAATAATTGAATTGCGTATAAGGAACAGTCATGAAATCAAAATGAAGAAAAAAGCGTTTAAAATGGAAAAATATTGGCACTTTATTAAAAAGGTAGATGTTGCTTCCGATGAAACGCTACAGAAAGAGAACATCGAATTAAAGCAGAAAATCAAAAAAATGGAAGAAGAAAAGATTTCAATTGAAGCAAATAGTAAATCTAAAATAACCTTACTTGAGCATGACATTGAACTCTACAAAAAAATAGTCGATGGATTATCTGTTACTCTCGACCCTACAAATTTAAAAACTAAAAAATAAGACTGTTATGCATATATTAAAAGTAACTTTAAAACAACACACACCCCTGATTCACTTCCAGCACGATCAGGAAGGCGCCACCCTGCGAGCCAGCGAAGTGAAACCGAAGTTGGATAAGTTTATTCTGGCGAAGTTGGGAGGAGAAAAGGGCTATCAAAAAGGCTTTGAGATAGCGAAAGGAAACGATTGGATTATCAATAAAGGGAAGAATGATTGTAGGGCATTGGATTATAAGATGAGGATAACTCCAGCTATTGACATGAATAAGCTACATCTTTTTGAAATGAATGTGCCAGAAAAAAGACGTAAAAATAGTACAAATCAATATGAAATAAAAAAGAAGTATAGTAAAAAGTATAGAAGACAAATACCCTCACTGACTTCTTATCCGTTATTTTTTGGTAATATGGATATAGATTACGAGTCGGATAATATGGAGTTAAAAAGATTAGCTTTTGCTTCCTGTGTAGATATGGAAATAGTGTTTCTTGGAAGAAAAGACAAAACTCCTTTATCATCTTTTTTTACAAAAGAAATGATTTGTGAGTTCTTTTTGACGACAAATTTTGGTTCTCGGCAGTCAAAGGGTTTTGGCTCTTTCTATGTAGATGAAGAGGATGAAGATTGGTATGTTGAACCTTCTATGATATATTCTTTCAATATTAATGCGATAGGACAACGTCTTGATGATGAGTTTAAAAATTTATTCAACAGCATAGATATGTTCTACAAAACATTACGTGGCGGTATCAATTTAAAGGACAAGAATAAGAAAACTGTTTTTTATTTTAAATCGCTCGCTTTTATGTATGCAAAAGACCTTTTAAAAGGTCATTGGGATAAAAGAGCTGTCAAAGAACAGTTTTATAATAATGGAAGAAGGTTTACAACTATTGCTAAGGATGGAGAAAAAATAACAACAGAAATAGATAGCCTTCCCAAGCAAATTGACGAACATGGAGATGATTGCGAACCATTAACCATGTATTTTAACAAAAATTATGACATTAGAGATATGTTGGGTTTTTCAACCAATGAAGAATGGATGAGTTTTAAGGATAGTATAGAAAAAAAATCCGCAATTGTAGTAGAAGGCAAACCTCGTTTCCCCAATAGAAATGAAGCATTACCGGTAGAACGTATGCAATCACCACTTCTTTTCAAACCCATATACAATGAAGATGGCACATATACTATTTTTCTTGTTTTCCAAGACGATAAGATTGGGATGGAGAACTTCAAAAAACAGCAAAAAATCTGCTTCTATAGCAAGAATGAAAGAGATACAAATGGTAGATCTAAGCGGTTTATGCTTGATATTCCCAATATTTTTTCTTTACAAGAATATTTTGATTATATATTTAATAGATTGGATTTTGACATATCAAAACACGTAGAAATTCAATATCACGGTTGCAGAGAATACAGAATACTTGAAGATATTTATTCACAACTAAAACGTAAATCACAATGCAATACACAGCAATAAACATCGGTCCCATCATAGCTACCCTACAGATGGCAAGAAAGCCACGCGAATTGTGGGCGGCAAGTTACCTGTTTTCGCACTTGATGAAGTACATTATAGAGGAACTCAAAAATAAAAATTTGGAAATTATTTCTCCGGCAATAGTTGAAAATACTCTACTTGGAGTTGGTTTGTACCCGGACAGAGTGTTTGTGAAAGGAGAAGTTAAACCGGAAGACTTTTTAGCAAACTTGAACACGCTTTTTTTCAATTCAATTGATGCGAAGGGGCTTTCTCCACAAGATAAAAATGATTTGTGGGAATACTTCAATATCATGTTTGCGTATTACGAGCCCAAAGATGATTTCGAGAATCATTCGGTTGCATTGGCCAATCTTAACGAGCAACTGAATATTCTTGAATTGAACAATTATGCAAAACGTCCGGAATGTGTGGTTGTAGTCAGAAAAATGTTGGATTATGAAAATTCTCCCTTGAAAAAGTTTTTCAATAAAGAAGGGTTTGACTCATTGGATTCTATTGCCAAAGTAGAGTTAACATCAAACTCATCCAAAGAAAAGAAATCCTACCATAATTACATTTGTATAGTACAATCCGATGGCGACAATGTGGGGAAAAATATAACCAATCCTCAACTTGTGAACGAAAAATTAAGAGCAATTTCTAAAGCGTTGATAAAATTCGGAGAAGCTGCTGCTAAGAAAATAGCAGATTTTGGCGGTATGCCCATCTATGCCGGTGGCGACGATTTGCTGTTTATTGCTCCTGTTGTTGGGAAAAACGGCACACACATATTCGATTTGTTGCAAAAAATAGACAATGAATGTTTTAATTCCGTTATTGCTGAATTTCAGGATGCCTCCATGTCGTATGGCGTTTCCGTATCCTATCGTAAGTTCCCACTCTACGAATCAATGAAAACTGCGAGAATTTTATTGGATGAAATTGCTAAAGACAAATATCATACCGGTAACTTAATGGGTAAAAACGCCATTGCATTTAAGCTGCAAAAGCATAGTGGCAGTGGGTTTGATTTTGCCTATACAAAAGCCAACACCGATTTTGTGGATAATTTCAAAAACCTTATTGAGCAAACATCCGACGGAAATACGGTTTCTACTGTTGCCCATAAAATAAAAGCAAACTACGGTTTGGTAAAAATGGTATTGGAAGCCGGTAGTGATGGACGACTGAATGCCCTGTTTGAAAAAACACTTGAATGTACCGGAACACCTTATTTCGATGCGGTAAAGGCAATAATGCCTACCGTATATAAAGGGCTGAATGAACGCAAAGTTTATGTAAATCAGAATAAAGCTGAAAGTGATACTGATTATTTTGAAAGCAGATATGGGACTACATTGTATAATATTTTACGAACTGCTAAATTTTTAAAAGGGGAGGAACCAATCAATGAATAAGAATTATCTGATTACATTAAAACCGATAGATAAATTTTTCTTCGGTGGAGATATGACCTTTACACTTGACGGCAAAGAAACATCTTTTACAAGCTATATCATCGAGTCGAACTACTTCCCTCAACAAACCTCGCTGCTGGGAATGCTTCGTTTTTTGATTCTGCGCAATTCTTCCTATTTTGAAGACGGGCACATCAAAAAAAATGCTTATTCGGATGTATGTTCTTTGATTGGTAAGCAGAGTTTCAGAAAAGATGAAACCAATGATTTTGGTGTTATCAAGAGTCTTTCTAATTGTTTCATCCGCAAGGGAAATGAAAATTTGTCATTCGAACCATTCGTTGATTTTTCGGACAGATACTCAATGGTAAACTCTTGTTATTATGGCAATTCTGCCAAAATCATCCCTTCCGGGTATGATGCCAAGAAAGGTTATCGTAAAACGTTAAGCGATGGAACAGTGTTGGATAATGTTTTCGTTGAAGATTTGCGATTGGGGATTAACCGTGAAATTGTCTCGGGTAAGGTTTATGATAATTCCTTGTACAAACAAGTGAATTATCGCTTTGCTGATGAACAGTACCGTTTTGCATTTTATGCAAAAATAGACGAATCTGTAAATTTGAAAGATTATTCTAAGCAAATCGTTTCGATTGGAGCCGACAATTCACAATTTATCATAGAAATTGAAGAAGCGGAAGTACCGCAAGAAGAAAAAAATAACGGATTATTTATTACACTGCAATCTCCTGCATTCTTGCATAAAGAAGATGTTGATATTTCCCGATTTGCTGTTACCGAATTGATTCATTTCAACTATTTGCATACCAATGTAAATACGACAAAACAATATCACAGAACATCCGAATCGGGAATTGATCTGTTACCAAACTCCTTTCAACTTTATGATTCCGGTTCTGTGTTTTATTTCAAAGATGCTGCATCGAAGAATCAATTTATTCAGAAGTTGAATGAATTCAGAAATTTTGTAGAAATAGGCTATAATAGATATAAATAATTAAATTAAAATAAGTTACGAATACTAATGTATGGTTAATTCAAGCCAAAACCAACTTGCACGTTGGGAACGAAAACACTTCAAACTATGGTTTAATCGACAAAGCCATTCAACGCGATCCATTAACACAAATTCCATGCATCAATTCCAGTTCGCTGAAAGGTGCTTTGAACGAATATTGTACCAATGGTAAAAACGAACAATCGATGTCGGAAGCTGATAGGTTGTCAGTCTTTGGCTCTGATAAAAATGACAAAAAAGGTAGTAAATCGACCAAAGGAAAAGCAATCTTCTACGATGCCAAATTGCTATTTCTACCCATGCAGACAAATGATGCAAATTTGTTCAAATATGTTACAAGTAGCAAAGTCATTGAATTGTTTAATGATAGAATTAAATCTCTTGGAGCAAACTTTCAATTGGAAAAAGACGAGACGGCATTAAAAAGCGCTTGTCAATTATGTCGCAATGTTGAAATTAATGATGAAGAATTTATCAAACTTTGCAGTGACGATAATCTGCCGATTATTGCCAGAAACAAATTGGATGACGGCGCGAGTGCAAATCTTTGGTACGAGCAAGTGCTTCCGGCAGAAACTATTTTGTATGCTATCATACAGGAACCAAAAGAAGATACGTTAAAACAATATATCAGCGACCAATTGATACAAATCGGTGCCAATGCTACTATCGGATATGGCTATTGCATGTTTAACATTCTTAAATAGGAGAAATATTATGAAAACAGCAGACTTCAATCGACTGATTGCATTGGCAGATCAGGAACTCCGCATTTCCAATATGTATGCAGATGGCAATATTGCAGAAACATATAATGGAAAAACAGCTGCATTGAGTGTCTCAGTTGCTATGTCAGATATTCTTCCGACATTGGCAATGTATTTCCAGGATTTTGACACAAAACGTCCCAACAATCCTTGTCGAAGAAACGTGTTAAATGTTGTAGCAAGAATGATAGATAATCCGAATACAAATGCTAAGTTTACAGACGCTGAAGAGCTGATGCGTTATTCTGTTGGCATAGAAGCTGATTTGCAATACATAAAAAGACATGTAATCGATAGCGCAATCGCCTTAAAACACGTTGTAAGAACTTATAAATTGATATAATATGAAAAATCTGCATCAATATTATCACAAGGATTATTTTAAAAATATTGATTTCAATTATCTGCTTTTGGAAGAAAAGATTGAAAAGGAACAAAACAAACACAAAAAAGAAGTATTAAAAGAGCAGTTAAAGAGAATCAAGAATGATAATGAATCTAAAATTAAGGTTAGAAATAATAAATTATGCAACACCCCGCCTTCGACAATATATAGTGTCGTTACCGAACAAGCATATAGTATCTCATTAAAAATCGCCTATCCCGGTCTTGTTACTGGTATAGGCATCAACCATGAGGCAAAAATCGAAGGTGAGTTCAAGCTCGGTGTGCATTTCGACTATACGTGGGGTATGCCTGTAGTCTATGGCTCTTCGGTAAAAGGTGTGTTGAGAGCATATTTTGAAGATTTCTATCAGGAAGATCAAGCTAAACCAAGGGCGAAAGACCTATTCGATGACATCTTTGAGGGACGAGATGTAGCAAAAGAGTATCAGCTAAAGGACAGTAAAAAATACTACAAATCCATCTACAACCGCGATATTTTCTTCGATGCTGTGATTACGAAAGCTGATAAGAAAGGGCGGATTCTTTGTTCCGATTCCATTACGCCTCATGGCGACAATCCGTTGAAAAACCCTACGCCTTTAACCTTTCTCAAAATTGCTCCGGGTTGCACCATGGAGTTTCGTTTCAAATTGGTGGATTCGCAAATTGATGGTAAAGAGTTTACGGCAGCACAGAAAAAAACTCTTTTTGAGGAAATCATAACAACCGTCGGCGTCGGAGCCAAGACTAACGTAGGTTACGGACAATTTCAATAAACTTTTTCACCGATCGTTTGCTCCTTTCATGCTTAGTATGTCGACATTGCTACCCTCATATTTACAGAACTTTACCTGCTACTTGCTGCGCGTGCAGTTTGCTGCGCAAAAAGAAGTGGAAATCAAAGGGACATGGACGCATCTGCCCAGTTATGCGCTGGGTGATGCGCTGATGCACAGCGAGAAATACAGAGGTCTGTACGATACGCTCTTCAAACCCAAGCAGGGCCGGTTCAAGAATGTACCGTCGAGGATGATTATACGGGTTGACGGCGTCAGGCGCTTCAAGTTTTTGCCCAAGGAGATTTTGAACATTTATGTAACGATTGTAAGCAACAACCGGCAAGAGGTGGATGATTTTATCCACTTCCTCCCGGAATGGTCGCAGTTTCACTTTTTCAAAACCCATTCGTTCCGCTTTCACTCGGCGTACGTCCTAAATCCTCTTTCCAACGAGTTTGAGCCCGCCGGACAAAGTGATCTCCTGCCCCTGCATCACGCGTTTTTCAACACCCGTTTAATTCAGTGGAAACATGCGCTCGAGATACGCTTCCTAACGCCGACATCTTACTCTAAAGATCAGTTACTGACCGAAGATGTATCGTATCCCGAATTAATTAAAAGGATACGAAATCGCGTATACAACCTCTATTACGCGTTTTTGGCCCCCGACGACAACATGGAGGAGAACATCCATGCTCAGGCCGAAACCGATAAGGCGACGACCTTATTGAATGCGATCAGTTTTCCCGTACAGATGGTTTTAAAAAACAATACATACAATTTATCGGGATTAAAAGGCTATATCTGTTACGCAGCAAATTACAATTACGAGGAAGATTTTTTGCTCACGCTGGCACATTACATTCACGTAGGGAACAATACCATCAGAGGAAACGGGCAGATTGCCGGGCTGGCTCGCGCACATGATTTCTTTCAGAAATTCCTCGATCAGGCAGCAAGGGAAGGAGTAGATCGGGAGGTGCGGGAACAGATGCAAAACCACGCCTATATTCCCCGGCCATACCGCAGCGTAAAAATACCCAAAAGCGACGGCGATTACAGAGAGCTTGAGATTCCGGCGGAAGAGGATATCCTGTTGCAAAAAATCATGGCAACCATCTTATATCCTGCTATCGACCGCAAACTATCCTATCAAAATTTCGCTTACCGGAAAGGCAAGGGAGCCTTGGCGGCAGTGCATCAGGTGCGAAAATGGATCTCCTCCTTCGCCGACACACACTTCGTAATCCGGTGCGACATCGATAACTTTTTCGATTCTATCCCCATTGATGCGATGCTGAAAAAGCTATATGCCACGGTTCCGGATGCTGCCGTTTGTCATCTCATCGACTTGTGGATTCAATCAGGAAAAATTAACCGGCAGAACGAATACGAAGAAAATACAACGGGAGTGCCTCAGGGCAGTGCCGTCTCTCCCTTGCTGGCGAACCTGTATTTATCTGAATTCGACCGATTCATCGAGCAGAAGATAACCCCACATTTTATCCGTTATGCCGATGACATCCTGCTTTTAGTGCCCAAAGAAGAGAAAGTAATCCGTGTATTGCAGATGTTGACCGATTATTTGGAAGCGAACTTCAAACTCAAACTGAATCAGGAATTTTATGCCGGCAGCTTGAAAGACGGTTTTGATTTTCTCGGAATAACGTTCGGATGTAATGGCAGGTTGAGCATAAGCAACGACAAGAAGAACCGGATAGACGATAAAATCAAGCGGGTCTTATGGCTGTCTGACAAAGAGAACGACTTCTCCGAATTGGAAAAAACCGTACAAGGATTTAAAAATTATTACGGCAAACTACTCTCGGCCGAAGACAAGGCTGCCATAGACGATATTATCGTAGAGGTGTATCGCACGTATCTTCAACGAAAAAACTCCTCCGTAGCAATAGCCGATACGGCACTCCGGTTGAGCAAGATCGGATTTGTTACCGCTAAATACACCGACCTCCGTTGGGCGAAACAGATCAAACCGGCCAAACAGAAGAGGATGCCCAAGCCGCAAAATGCCGAAGAAAGCCTTAAAATTCAAAAAAGAAGGCATTTGCAGGAACAAGCGGAGGAGTGTGAGTTGGTCGTTACCTTGCCGGGAAGTTTCATCGGCATATCCAAGAATAAGATTCAAGTTAAATCCGAAGGTAAGATCATCGCGTCGAAACCGATCAATTATATACGACAGATCAGTATCTTGAGCGAAGGCGTATCCTTAAGCAGCTATGTCACGAAACATTGTGCCAAACGAAATATTCAAATCTCCTATTACGACTCGCACGGCGAGGTCTACGCTTCCATCCATAGTCCCGCCGGGATCTTACCGGTCAATATGCAAGCTCAGTTGAACCTGTGTGACGAGCAGAAAAAACGGTTCATCATCGAGTTGGTACGAAACAAAGTACAAAATCAACAGAAGCTGCTAAAATACTACACGAAATACCTGCGCAGGAAGAACCCGCAGCAGAGTGACTGCCTGCATACCTGCATCGAAGAGTTGGAGATGAAAATGGCCGACCTACCTCAAGATGGAAGCTATGAATCATTACGTGAAAAAGTCTTCTTATGGGAAGCACAATGCGCCCTCGTCTATTGGCGTGGCGTTCGCGCGCTGCTTGCCGATACACGTTATCCTTTCGAACAAAGAGAACATCAACATGCCTCGGGCATCGTCAATCAAATGCTCAATTACGGATACGCCCTGCTCGAAAGCAAAGTAATGAGAGCTATTCATACTTGGTGTATCAGCCCACAAATCAGTTATCTGCACGCTATGAACGGTACGAAGCCAACGCTCTGTTTCGATTTGATGGAACAATACCGAACGTTCGTGGTAGATCGTTCCGTTATCGCCATCATCACGAAAGGTGAAAAGATCGAGCAGGAGAAAAACAGCTCTTTACTTACGTTGGAAACAAGAAAGAAATTGATCGGAAAGATTAATGAGCGATGGTTTGCCGTAGAAACATACAAAGGAAAAGAATTATTGCTCTCCGAACTGATGCACAAATTGATGGAACATTTTGTTGCGTATTGTAAAGGAGAGGCAAAAAAACCTCGGTTTTATAAACCCAAATGGTAAAAAAAAGAAGGGAATGAGAATTACGAAGTTAGAATTGCACAAAGTTGGAATGCTCAAGCAGCCTTTGCATATCATACATTACGAATTCGGACTTACGGCTAAATGATAAAGAAAACGTGATATGGACCTACTCGTTGCGTACGATGTAAGAAACAATAAACGAAGAAGAAACATCGCCAAAGAACTTGAAAAGATCGGTTTAAGAATTAATCGCTCCGTTTTTGTGTGCATTGATTCCGCTTTAAGCATAAACGAGATGCATCGATTATTAGAAAAATTATCAACTCGGAAAGATACGATTTTTATCTTTCCGTTGTGTAAATCTTGTGCCGAAAAAGCCGTATTTTTGCAACACGAACCTAAGCCTAAACGCAAGCGAAAAACAGTCATCATTTGACGATGATTTTCGAAAGAAAAGGCACACTTGGGAGGTCTTTGAAATGCTGACAACCAAAATATTATAAAAAGAGAGGCGTTTTAGATTATTCGAAAATCAAATTTGAAGCGACCTCGCTTTCAGGATTTCGAAAGTTCAAAAAAAGCGAACCCTCATTTTCCTGATAATCAGATTGCATAAAAGGAGGAAATGATATTTTTTTCGAAAATCATTTTTTTACCTTTTCGGCAAAAAGAATTTCGAATCATTTATGATTACATAAAGTGCTTAAAAATAGAATTTTGAATAAATAAAAGTGGCCAAAATGCTTATACAATGACTTTTCAGCGGCGTTATTTTCGAAATTTTCAGTGTGGTTGATTTTCAAGCCCCCAGAAATCCGGATAGAGTTAAACGACTAATAAACAAATGATAACTTCACATAGAATGCCTAACAGGCAATTAAGACTCTAATAATTAAATAGTATATTCTCAAGATATTCATAACTTCACATAGAATGCCTAACAGGCAATTAAGACGAGTATATTCTGATCGTTTCCTTTGCCGGCAAATTGATAACTTCACATAGAATGCCTAACAGGCAATTAAGACGATTTCAGTTCATTTTTCAGTTTCTCTGCCACAGAAAATAACTTCACATAGAATGCCTAACAGGCAAAAAAGTGAAAAGTGAAGTTCTGCGAGCGTTGAAGCGTTGGCTAAAACAATTACGAATTACGACAGCTAAATATTGACTGCTGAAAACGGAATGACCATTAACAATTATATCAGGCATTCAGCCCTTTAAACAAGGAATGGGCATCGATACCCCACCCTTGCGGGATAAGGCTGAAATAGAGCGGGCTTTCAGTCCTTGTGCCCTCTGCGGGAGTAAGTTGTAAAGTCGTTGAATTGTTGGCTGCCCGCTTCGAACGCCTCGGCATTCGTCATCGGGCAGTGAGCCGTCGGAGCAGCGAGCAGGGCGAAAGAGAACCATGCTGTCTTAAGAAAATATCCCCCTGATTTTCAAACACAAAAAACATCACAACAATGTATAAAGCGCAGGCAGCCTTGACTTTTGGATCAAGCCAAAAGTGACAGAAAAAAAAGAGACTAATCGATTGATAATCTAAATAAACCCAAATTACGCGATACACTGTTCGGCGTTTACCATTAATAATGGATGT
>NZ_JAUMYS010000034.1 GCF_030528505.1 Tannerella sp. | reverse complement strand
AAATCCGATTGATTTTTCCTTTCGGAGTTTTCCCGAAAGGGAATTTTTTAATTGCACGTCAAAAATACATTGCTTGCATCGGAAAAAAAAGAGATCAATGATGTTTTAAAACATAGAAATGGACGATTGAACGTTTTTTCTTCTGTTCGGTCGTTATTTTTTCGTTATCGGACAAACAGGGTCGGGCAAAATCGTCACGGTCTTTACTGCTTGCCCGAAGGCGGGGCGAGTTGGCGGGTGCGGAATTCGGAGGGAGACATCCCGAACTGTTCGCGGAAGCATTTGGAGAAATATTTCGGCGAGCCGAAGCCTACTTTGTATGCCACGTCGGCGATATTCATTTCCGGATGACTTTGGAGCAGGTAGGTGGCTTTTTTCATCCGGATGGTGAGGATAAATTCGTTGGGAGTTTGCCCGGTGACGCCTTTGATTTTATGGAACAGGCGGGTGCGTCCCAACGCCATTTCGCGCGAGAAGAGGGCGACGTCGAAATCTTCGTCGGACAGATGTTGTTCGATGACCTGACGGGCGCGTTCGATAAATTCGCGGTCGATTTCGTTCGAGGCGATGGCCGAGGGAGGGAGTTCGGTCGAGCGTCCGAATTTTTCCTGCAGCAGGCGTCGTCCGTTGATCAGGTTTTGGCAGCGCGCGACGAGCAGGTTCACATCGAACGGTTTGGTGATATAGTCGTCGGCTCCGAGGCGGAGGCTGTCGAGTTTGGCTTCGACGGCGGTTTGTGCCGTGAGCAGGACGACGGGGATGTGCGACGTGGCGAAATTGTTTTTGATTCGCAGGCACATTTCGCTTCCTGAGAGGAGGGGCATCATCAGGTCGCTCAATACGATATCGGGCTGATGGCGGATGGTTTTCCGTAGTCCTTCTTCGCCGTTCGAGGCGGTATGGACCGTGTAGATCGGCTCGAGGATGCTTTGCAGCACATGAAGCAGTTCGGGGTTGTCTTCTACGATCAGGATGGAAGGCCGCTCGCGGTTGCTTTCGGTCGTGTCGGGAGAAGGCGTGTCGGGCAGCGCGTCGTAGACTTCGACGGGGCGTATATGCCATTCGCCGGCCGCCTGCAATCCGCGCTTTTGCCCGTCCGAGAGATGCCCGTCGCCTTTCTTCATCACTACTTCGAAGGTGCTGCCTTCGCCGATGCGGCTCGATACAAGCACGCGCGCCCCGTGCGCGTCGGCGATATGTTTCGTCAGCGCCAGTCCGATGCCTGTTCCGGGCGATACGGATTCGTCGGTCTTCAGTCCGGTATCTACCTGATAGAAGCGGTCGAAGATATGGGGGATGTCGCTTTCGCGGATGCCCTGTCCGCTGTCGCGCACGGCGATGCGGACTTCGTCGGCATGTTCGCTCACGCTCATCCCGACGCTCCCGCCGGCCGACGTATATTTGAAGGCGTTGGAGAGCAGGTTGTAGAATACTTTCTGCATCTGTGCCGGGTCGAACCACAAGCGTATGCTTTCGCGGTCGGTATGGAAGGTGAACTCGATCTGCCTGTGTCCCGCGTATTCTTCGAAGGCGAGATACATTTCGTGCATGAATTTAACGATGTCGTGCTCACCTGCGCGGATCACGAGCTTACCGTTCTCGGCCTTGCGAAACTCCATCAGTTCGTTGATCAGGTTTTGCATAAGCCCGATGTTGCGACGCACACTGACCATGCGGCGGTGCACGTCGGCAGACGTCTTGCCCGTCTGCATCATCGTGTCTATCTGACTGGCGATGATCGTCAGCGGGGTCCGGAACTCGTGTGTGATATTGGTGAAGAAACGCAGCTTCGACTGGTTGACGGCCTCTAAATGCTCCTTTTCTTTCTTCTGGTATTCGAGCGAGGCCACGAGCCTCACCCTCGACTGGACGAACCGGACGTAAAGCGCGGCCAGCGCGGCGAGCAAGAGGGCGTAACACAGATAGGCGTACCACGTTTGGTAGAACGGAGGCGCTACGTGCAAATGCAGGGCGGTGTCTGCCAGCACGGCGCCGTCGATCGGCGAGACGGCCTCCAGTTCGAGGCGATATTTGCCCGGACGGATGCCGGCAAAGTTAAACCGGTGGGTGCTGGGTTGCACCGACATCCATTGTGCGGACAGCCCCAGCAACCGGTACCGGAAACCGGGACGGTTGGTGGCGATGAAATGATCGGACGAAAATTCGAACTCCAGCATCGACTGTTTGTGATTCAGTGCGACGGATTCGGTAAACGGTAGCGCTGCGTTCAGGATGCCCGAAGCATCGCCGGGCAGCACCGGAGCATGATTGACCCACAGCTGCGAGAGATACAGATTGAAAGGCGGGAGCCGGGCCGCCAACTTGTCTTCGGCGAAAGATACCATGCCGTTCATGCCGGCGATATAGACTTCGTTGTCGGCCGTGACGGTCAGTCCGCCGTTGTAAAGCGAGTTGAGCGGAAAGCCGCTACCGGAGTCGTAATGGTTGATTTCCTGCGTGGCGGGATCGAGGGTCGAGAAACCCTGTGTGGTGGCCAGCAGCAATTTGCCCGAAGGCAGTTCGGCCAGATTGCTGATATAGGCGTTCGAGAGCGAACGGTTGTCAGTATCGAAGCGTGTAAAAGAATCGGACGAAGGATTGTAAAGATTCACCCCGCCTCCGTTCGTGGCAATCCATACGTTGCGTTTGCGGTCGATCAGGATTTTGTTGATCTGGTTGTTACTGAGCGACGCCGGATCGTCTTTGCGATGCGTATAACTCCGGCAGATTCCCGTCCGTAGGTCGTACCGGTACAGTCCGTGGCTGGCGATCCACAGCCGGTCTTCGTCGTCGGGCTGCACATCGATGAAGTAGGTGACCGACCGATGCAATGTTTCGGAAAAAACGGAGAATTGCGCGGTGCGGCGGTCGAACACGTAGAGCCCGTTGTAGGTGGCCACGAGCAGGTGCTCGCGGTAGGGGAGAATGGCCCGGACGACATTCGATTCGTGCAGGGCGGAGTTGATTTCGCGGTAAAACGTCATCTGCTGCGTTTTCGTATCGAGCATGCAGAGACCTTCCAGATGCAGGCCGAGCCATAACTGATGGCGAGCGCGGTCGTAATAGGCCGTCTTGATGTTTTTCTGCCTCAGCGCGGCATAGTCTGTGTACGTCTTCTCCGACGGATCGTACAAAAGCAGCCCGTTGCCCTCGGTACAGAGAAAGAGCCGGCCATCTTCTGCCTCGATCACCCGGCTGATGACCGGAAAAGGCTTGTTTCGCAACACGCCTTTCTGCAAGTCGTGGAACGTGTAAAAGTCATATTCGGGGTTGAAATAATTGACCCCGCCGAAGTACGTGCCGGCCCAAATCGTGCCTTGCCGGTCTTTGTATAAATACCAAACCGATTCGTTCGATAGCTTTTGCAGGTTGTGCTCTTCCGAGTCGTAATGCGTAAACTGTTCCGTGACGGTATCGAACCGGTCGAGTCCGTTCTTCGTGCCGATCCATATACGGCCGCTGTTGTCTTCGCATACGGTGCGTACGAAGTTCGACGAGAGCGCGCGGCCATCGGCGCTCTCGCGGTAGTTGACGACGGTGCCCTGCGGCGTCAGCCGGTACAGTCCGTTCCGCCACGTGGCGATCCAGAGGTTCTGCCGGCTGTCTTCGTAGATCGACGAGACACGACTGCAACCCGTGATAAGCGGCATGGCGTGCCCATCCGCCCCGACGGTGTATACCCCCGAATCGATCGTACCGATGACGAGCTGCCCGTCTGCCCGGATGTGAATCCGCGTGATGACCGTTTGTGCAGGGCCTGTTTCAAGAAGAAGCGAGAATTTGCCTTCACGATACGTGTAGAGACGGTTTTGCGCGGCCAGCAGCAAACGGCCGGTGTCGTAGGCCATCGCATCGTACGGTTTATCCGCGATGCGTGACAAGGTGCGCGTGCGCAGGTCGAACCGGTCGATGCCGTTTTGAGTCTGGATGAATACGGAGCCTTGGCCGTCGCCACAGATCGTTTTGATCAGATTGCCCGACAGCGAATGCGGATCGTCTTCTTTCGGTTGCAACACGGTCATGCTGCTTCCGTTGTACAGGTTCAGCCCTTCACGCGTGCCGAACCACATCGTGCCCAACTCGTCCTGATAGATGCTCATGACCGATAGCTGGGACAGACCGTTCTCGATACCGATTTTCGAGAAGTATACATCGCCGCGATGACCGTAGGCTACTACGGTACCCCATACCCCGACAAGCGTCAGCACCAAGCGGTATATCCATATACGGACGGCAGACGACATAAGTTCGAATCTGTTTGTTTTTCCGAAAGAAAAGAGACGTACCTTCCGGCGCGTCTCTTTTGGTTATATCATATATAATGTATAGGAATGTTTAGAGTCCCTTGCCGTGGCAGTTTTTGTATTTCTTGCCGCTGCCGCACGGACACGGATCGTTCCGTCCCGCTTTTTTCTCGACGCGCACCGGCTCCTGAGGCTGCCGCGACTGTCCCGCGCCCGTCGGAGGTTTGGGAAGCAACGGGTCGCCGCTTCCACCGGCTTGTCCGCCACTGCTGACCGTATCTTTCTCCGTACGGTAACGGCTCATGTCCGTGCGTCGTTCGGGAGCGGCCTCGCGCACCTGCATCGGTTGTTGTTCTTCCTCACGTACGGGAATCTGTCCGCGCATCAGCACGGCCACCGTCTTCTTGTTCATCTCCTCGACCATGACTTTGAACAGGTTATACGCTTCGAGCTTGTAGATCAACAACGGGTCTTTGTTTTCGTAGCTGGCGTTCTGTACCGATTGGCGCAGATCGTCCATCTCGCGAAGATGCTCCTTCCACGATTCATCGATCGTATGCAGCGTGATGGCTTTCTGAAACGCTTTCACGATGGCTTTCGAATCCGTTTCGTAAGCCTCTTTCAGGTTGCAGGAGATGTTGTACATCCGCTTACCGTCGGTGATCGGAATCATGATGTTTTCGTACATCGCTCCCTGATTCTCGAACACCTGTTTGATAACCGGATTGGCTACTTGCGCCATCCTTTCCGTCCGACGCTTATACTGCTTCATCACCGCGTCGAAGACCTCGTTGATGAGCTGGTCGGTTTTCATTTCGCGGAATGTCTCTTCCGAAACGGGGCATTCAAGCGCGAGTGTGCGGAAAAGCTCCAGTTTGAACCCTTCGAAATCGCCGCTGTCTACCGCCTGCTCGACGAGGGCTGTCGTCGTGTCGTAGAGCGTGTTCATCACATCGAGACCGATCCGTTCCCCCATCAGGGCGTGACGCCGGCGCGTGTAAATCACGCTTCGCTGCGAGTTCATCACGTCGTCGTATTCGAGCAGACGTTTGCGGATACCGAAGTTGTTTTCTTCCACCTTCTTCTGCGCGCGTTCCACCGACTTGCTGAGCATATTGTGCTCAAGCACTTCGCCCTCTTTGAATCCGAGTTTGTCCATCAGTCCGGCGATTCGTTCCGAGGCGAAGAGACGCATCAGGTTGTCTTCGAGCGAAACGAAGAACACGGACGAGCCGGGGTCGCCCTGACGTCCCGCACGACCGCGTAGCTGCCGGTCTACACGACGGCTCTCGTGACGTTCGGTACCGATAATCGCCAATCCTCCGGCCGCGCGTACGGCCGGTGACAGCTTGATGTCGGTTCCGCGACCGGCCATGTTCGTGGCGATGGTCACCGTGCCCGACTGCCCCGCCAGCGCGACGATCTCCGCCTCCCGCTGATGCAGTTTCGCATTCAATACATTGTGCGGAATCTTACGCATGTGGAGCATACGGCTCAACAATTCCGAAATTTCGACCGAAGTCGTACCCACCAGCACCGGGCGGCCGGCTTCAATCAGCGCGCTGATCTCCTCGATCACCGCGTTGTACTTTTCGCGCGTTGTCTTGTAGATGCGGTCGTTCATGTCGGTACGCGCAATCGGCTTGTTCGTCGGGATGACCACGACATCCAGCTTATAAATGTTCCAAAGCTCGCCGGCTTCCGTTTCGGCCGTACCGGTCATCCCCGACAGCTTATGATACATACGGAAATAATTCTGCAAGGTAATGGTGGCGAACGTCTGAGTGGCCGCTTCTACCTTCACGCGCTCTTTCGCTTCGATAGCCTGATGCAACCCGTCCGAATAACGACGGCCTTCCATGATACGGCCGGTCTGCTCGTCGACGATCTTCACCTGTCCGTCGATGACCACGTATTCGTCGTCTTTCTCGAAGAGCGTGTAGGCTTTCAGCAGCTGGTTGATCGTGTGCACGCGCTCGCTCTTGATCGAGTAGTTCGTTAGCAACTCGTCCTTTTTGGCTTGTTTCTCCGCCTCCGATAATCCCGTGTTGCTGATTTCCGACAGTTGCGAGGCGATGTCGGGCAGCACGAAGAATTGCGGGTCTTCCATATTACCCGTCAGCAGGTCGAGCCCTTTATCGGTCAGCTCGATGCTGTTGTTTTTCTCGTCGATGACGAAATAGAGTTCGTCGGTTACGAGGTGCATGTTGCGCATGTTGTCCTGCATGTAAAACTCTTCGGTCTTGAGCATACTGGCTTTTACGCCCTGTTCGCTCAGGAATTTGATGAGCGCCTTGTTTTTGGGCAGTCCCTTGAACGAGCGATAGAGCAGGAGGGTTCCTTCTTCGTGCGTTTTCTTGTCGTCGCTCGCCATCTTCGACTTGGCTTCGGTGAGGAGCTTCGTACACAAGTTCTTCTGAGCGTTGACTACGGTTTCTACCTTCGTACGGTATTCGTCGAAGAGTTGTTCTTCGCCTTTGGGCACGGGACCGGAGATAATCAACGGCGTACGCGCGTCGTCGATCAATACCGAGTCTACCTCGTCGACGATCGCGTAGTTGTGTTTGCGTTGTACGAGGTCCTGCGGGCTGATGGCCATGTTGTCGCGCAGGTAGTCGAAACCGAACTCGTTGTTCGTTCCGAACGTGATGTCGGCCAGATAAGCCTTGCGGCGGCTGTCGGAGTTCGGCTGGTGCTTGTCGATGCAATCGACCGACAGCCCGTGAAACATGTAAAGCGGTCCCATCCACTCCGAGTCACGCTTCGAGAGGTAGTCGTTGACCGTAACCACATGTACGCCTTCGCCTGTGAGGGCGTTGAGGAAGACGGGCAGCGTCGCTACAAGCGTCTTTCCTTCGCCGGTGGCCATTTCGGCTATCTTTCCCTTGTGCAGCACGACACCGCCGAAGAGCTGCACATCGTAATGTATCATGTCCCATTTCACCTCGTTACCGCCGGCTACCCAATGGTTCTGATAAATCGCCTTGTCGCCTTCGATGCGTACGAAGTCGTGGCTGGCCGCCAAGTCGCGGTCGAAATCTGTCGCTGTGACCGTAATCTCTTCGTTCTGCACGAAACGACGCGCCGTATCTTTGACGATGGCAAAAGCTTCGGGCAGCACTTCCTCCAGCACTTTCTCGTACTGATCGGCTATCTTCTTTTCGATTTCGTCTACTTCAGCCCAGATCGTTTCGCGCTCTTCCAATTCTTTTCCGTCGATGCCCTTGCGCAACTCTTCGATGCGCTTTTTTTCTTCGCTCACGTAATCCTGTATGCGCTTGCGGATATCTACCGAACGGGCACGCAGCTCATCGTGCGAGAGCGCCTCGATGGCCGGATAGGCCGCCTTGATTTTATCTACGTAAGGCGTTATTTCTTTTAAATCTCGTTGTGACTTGTTGCCGAACAACTTCGTCATTATTTCGTTAAATCCCATATCGTTGTATTTTTTAATTTCTTAGTTGTGAATAGATGTTTGGTGTGAAAGCCGAAAAACGAACCTTTACTGTTGTCGGATTTCGGGAAGCGGATATTCGTCGCATGCATTCGGTGGACGAATACGGAGTACGTGGGTAACGGTCGGAGCGATTTCCGTCGCTTTGATTTCCCTGTAAATATGTTTCGGTTTGATGCCGCATCCGAAGAAGATCGCCGGCATCGGTACCGCGTTGTTCCGGATGATGCGGGGCTTCTCGTTCGGGTTGTCTTCGTGATGGATTCGCCAGCCCGGTTTCAGCGAGATCAGCAGATTGCCGCGTCCCGTGTGATACGTCCCGCGATGAAAATCGGCCATCTCCTCATTCCACGTGCCCGAACGCAGGGCCATGTCGGTCGTGACGCGTTCCACACCGCTGAACTCGCGCAGAAATTCCGCCGCCTTGTTTTCAAATTCGGCCGGATCGATTTTGGCGTCTTCGATCGTTTTCCGATTGAGGTAAATCTGATTGTTGTAAAAACCGTCGATCCAGTTCTTCTGACCGTAGATAGCCATCAGATACATGTTCAGCAGCGCCATGCAACGTTTCGGGTGAAATTCTCCGCCGGCAAGCCTCAGCCCGTCGGGGAGCGTTTCTTCGCTCTTGAAATAGCCGGTGCCCGAAAGTACGACGAGCGTATGCGAGAGTCCGACCTTTTTGTCGAGCAGGTCGAGCAATTGTTCGAGGTCTTTGTCCAACTGATGATACGTGTCCTGAATCTCGCGGTTATACTCTTTGCCGGGGATATCGCGGAAATTTCCGGCGTAGAACGTGAGAGACAACATGTCCGGTGTGGGGCGTGTCCCGAATGCCCCGTATTCGAGGAACTGAGCGGCGAGCCTGTTTACTTCCTTATTACCGTAAGGCGAAGTTTTCAAGTCGGGATAACATCCTACCGTATTCGCTTTGAACGTATGCTGGAAGGCCGCGTTTTCCTGTACGTAAGGCAGCGCGTCGTATTTGGCGACCGGCAACGACGGTTGCCATACCAGCGTGCTTAACCGTGCCGGCAGCGATTCGCTTCCGTTGTTATATTTTTCCACATACCACGGTACGCCTTTGTAGTAAGTCGTGGTAGCCCACTTGCCGTTGTAATTGTCGAGCCAGAAAGCGCCGTTGGCAGCATGCCCGGCCGAGAGGATCGCGCTCTCGGCATCGGGGGCGATGGCATAGACTTCGCTCCGTCCTTTCGAAGCGATTTTCAGCTCGTCGCCGATCGTGGCCGCCAGCAGTTTCTTGGGCGAGTAATGGTCACGCGTATAGTTGCCGAGGAAATCGGGATCGTGGAGCGGCGATACTTCTTTCGATTTTTCGAAATCGAAGATCCGGCTGCCGGTGATGCCGTGCGTGGAAGGATAAGCGCCCGTGAAGAGGGTGGCGAAAGCCGTTGCCTGATCGACGTTGCTGAATCCGAAGCGGACGTTATGATATACGGCGCCTTCGTTGAAAAGGCGTTTGAATCCGCGTTCGCCGAAGGTGTTGTAAAAATATTCGATATAATCGCCGCGCAGCTGGTCGACCGTGATGTAAACGACCAACTTCGGAGTACGCTGTTGCGCCTGAAGGTTACCTACCGCCAGAATCGCAATCAGAGAGGAAATGAATTTTATCATTCGAACTGTTTTGTCTTTCTTCTTATCAAGTATTTTCCGGAGCGTAACATTAAGCTTAGCATCAACGGAATAAAAGCGATGTTCAGATGCTGCGGGAGGAGAATCCATCCGACCGGCACTGCGCAAAGCGCCGCAAAGTTAATAAAATGATAACAATATGCGGCTTTGTTAGGTTTTTTTACGGCCATCAGGACGGCTCCCACCCAATGGAACGGATGCAACCAGCCGAGCGAACTATTCGGCCACATGCAGGGATGCACCGAGAGGAAGCTGAGGAAAAACAGTACGCAGCCGGCTGCTCCGGCAACAAAAAATAATCCGACGTCGAGCCAGCGGAAATAAGTCTTTTGGCGGGTTTCGATAAGGGTCAGTAATGCGACAATAACGAAGAAGATCAGGCTGCATACGAGTGGTGTAAAGAACGTTTTTTCCGGTTCGTCTTCCACTTCTTCCGTCAAGATTTGAGTGTCTGAGACGAGCCGATGTTTCGAACCGTCGGGACGGATGATCCATGCCTCTGCAAACGCTTCTTTCAGTCGCGCGGGAATAAAAAAAGACTCGCGCAGCGTCATGGTACGGTCGGTCGGGCTGCCGAGCGCGAGATCACAGCCGAAGGTGTTCCATGGGTGATTGCGCGTACAATAATTAATCATGTCGCGAAATGACTCTTCGCCCGGACGTTCGGCGTAGGCGATCTTTCCTCGAACAGCCTGCTCGATCATCACCGCCGGACGGGTGGCGCAGTTGTCGAAGAAAAAATTATACCGGTACACCCGATTTTCGGGGAGCGCGTTCGTGGTGAGCGCTTGGAGTAGCGCTGCTCGCTCGGTCGAGTCGAGGTTGAGCACCTGTTCGCACACTTCGCTGCCGCGCATCCGGTATTCGTTCAGATAACTCTCGAAATCCATGACGCCGAGTATGTAGTCCGTTTCACCACGCGCAAAGCGATACAAAAAGTTAGGCTTGGAAAAATCGAAGATGCCGTAGTTGAAGACATAATCCGACGTACGGATAAAACTTTCCGTTTCGAGCGTTTCCTGAATGCGTATGGCTGTGTGACCGTAGAGCGTGTATGCTGCGTCGTCGCTGGGCGAGCACGTCAGCAGACTGACACGGAGCTGATTGCCTGATTCGGCTGTCTGTCCGCTGAGGGTAAGGGCGATGGAGAGCAAACAGCCTGCCAGCAGCCCTTTTCCGCCACGCAGGTTTCGTTTTCTTTTCAGCATATTTTTCTTCTCTTTGTTCGTGACAAGGTGATAAAAAGCATTGCTACCGACTCGTTCCGGATGGCTGATGCGAGGTATCACACGTCATAGAGTTCGCAAAGATAATTCTTTTTAACGGAAACAGATGGTGTCGGTTGGCCGTCGAAAGCTATCCGAACGAAACATCGCTATTGCGATCTTGTTTGATCCTTCGTATTTGTCTTGATGAAACGATTAAAAAATCATACGTATATCCGCGAAAAAAAGATGGATTGAAACAGAGAGAATCTGCTGTTTTTGTTTTTTTAACGGGCGGAGAGAGGTTTTATTTTGAAAGACGCCTGAAAAATTCCATCTTTGCAACTTCAAATATAATATGTATCGGATCAAATCGAATAATATAATATAATGTTGAAAAATAGTAGATCAGGGCTGATTTTTGTCATCCTTGTCAGCTTAAGTATGTCGCTGTTTGGACAAAACAGCACGCGTTCACCCTATACGCGCTACGGGTATGGCATGCTGTCCGACCGCTCGTTCGGAGCCGGCCGCTCCATGGGAGGGATAGGCTACGGGCTGCGCTCTTCGAAACAGATTAACCCGATGAATCCCGCTTCGTATACGAGCATGGATTCGCTTACGTTTCTCTTCGATGTGGGAGCTACCGCGCAAATGTCATGGCTCGATGACGGACAACGCAAACAAAACGATTTGAACGGAAATTTTGAATATGCTGCCATGCAGTTTCCCCTCCATAACCGTGTGGCAATGAGTTTTGGTATTCTTCCCTATTCGTCTGTCGGATATGATTATATGGCTCCGAGCCAAGGCCGGGACGGCTATACGGACGTATTTTCCGGTAGGGGCGGATTAAACGAAGTGTACGGAGGATTGTCTGTTGAAATATGGAAGAAGCGTCTTTCTGTCGGAGCGAACGTAAGCTATATGTTCGGAAATATTAACCATCAGAGTTCAACGAATCTGAATGTCCCGCTGTATCGGTTGAATAAAGTGGTTGTACATAATTTGAAATATGATTTGGGAATGCAATATACCCATCCGTTGACGAAAACCGACCGGTTGACGTTCGGATTGGCTTATTCGCCGAAGCGTCGCCTGAAAACGACAGCTTACAATATAGTCAGCAATTCCGAATATTTCGAACGGACAATAGAGGGGGATACATTGCGCAATCAGGGTTTCGATATCCCCAATTCGTACGGCTTGGGTCTCTCCTACACTAAAGATTATAAAATGATACTGGCTGCCGATGTTGCTTATCAGGAATGGTCGGGTGCAAAGTTCTTCAACCGCAACGACGATTTTAAAGATCGTCTGCGCGTCGCTCTCGGAGGAGAGTATATCCCGAATCACTTCACCCGTTCGTATCTGAACCGCATCCGTTACCGTGCCGGATTGCATTACAGCAATTCGTATCTGAACGTGAACGGAAGCAGTTATAAGGAATACGGAGCGACATTGGGGGTAGGTTTCCCCATGTTGGACAACCGCTCGTTTATCAATGCCTCGTTCGAATACGTAAAAATATCCCCGGACAGCAAAGCACTCATTAACGAGCAGTATCTCCGGTTTACGGTCAGCTATACATTTAATGAATATTGGTTCTTTAAACGTAAGGTGGATTAAATAAATAGAGAATTGTGGTTTCTTGATTTGTTGAACATAAAAAAAGCAGTATAGAGATGAAAATGAAAGGACTTTTAGTTGTCGCCGGTCTTTGGGCGGCAGTAGCAGGTGCCCATGCACAGAAAGGAGTGGATAATGGAACAAGGTATGGTTCGGGCGAAGACAGCATTCGCTGCCTGACGAATATCAGCCTGTTTGTTCCTTATGCCAAGGTAAACAATTATCAGGATGCTTATCCGTCGTGGAAGATTGCGTACGAAGAATGTCCGGCTGCGACCAAAGATATTTACCTCTACGGGGTTCGTATCGTGAACTGGCAGATCGAGCAGGAAAAAGACGCGACCAAGCGAGACGCGCTCATCAACGACCTGATGGCGGTGTACGATAAGCGTATTCAATATTTCGGCAACGACCGCAGATACGGCAAGGACTGGATTATTGGTCGCAAAACACAGGATTACCTGCGCCTCAAGGGCGACAAGGCCGACATCCCGATGGTCTACGGCTGGCTCGGACAGGTGATAGATGAATACAAGGAGAAGACGGACGAACTGGTTGTGTCCCAGTACATGTTTGCTTCACATAAAATGATGGAGAAAGACGAAGCCGGACATAAGGCAAAATTTGTTCAGGACTTTCTCAAATGTTCGTCGATCTTTGATACGCAGATCAAGGCCGCTCAGGCTGCCGGCAACCAGAAGCTGGTCGATAACCTGACTGCCATGAAGGTTGGCGTAGAAAAAGGCTTTTCGGGCAGTGGAGCTGCCGATTGCGAGACGTTGCAGAGTATCTATGCCGATCAGATCGAAGCCAACAAGGATAATCTCGATTTCCTCAAAGAAACGATTACGCTCATGAGAAGAGCCGGATGTCAGGAAATCGACGCTTATTTTGCCGCTTCCGAATATGCATATCAGAAGGAAAAAACAGCGGAGATCGCATGGGGAATGGGTAAACAGTCCGTGAAAAAGAAAGATTATGACGCTGCCGAGCGCTATTTTACCGAAGCGGCCGAGATGGCAACGGATGACGAAATGAAGGAAAACGTATACTTTACGCTGGCTGCCATCGCTTTTGAGCAACGGTCGTATCAGAAGATGCGTAACTACTGCAACAAGACGTTGAGCGTGAATCCGAACAACGGAAAGGCGTACATCATGATCGGTAAGGCGTATGCTCTGACGGCTTCCAGCATCTTCCCCGACGATGCGGTGAAGAAGAAATGCGTGTATTATGCTGCCGTAGACAAGTTTCAGAAGGCTCGCTCGGTCGATTCGTCCGTAGCCAGTGAAGCCGCATCGCTGATCGCAACTTACAGTTCTTACTTCCCCACGACGGAAGAAGTGTTCATGCACCCCGACCTGAATAAGGGGCAAAGCTTCACGATCGGAGGCTGGATCGGTGAGCAGACGACAGTAAGATAAGCACACGGAATGACGCATTCGCGCTCAAACAGGAAATCTCGCATAGCAATCCTCTTCGGAGTGATTGCTATGCCTCTTTTATGCGCCCTCGTTTCGTGCGGAGGAGAGAAGAAAGAAATCGTAGATGTCGGGTTCGATCCGGACAGTTCGTACACGATGAAGGCGACTCAAATCGTGACGATGGTGTCCGATTCGGGGATTACCCGCTATAAAGTCGTGACCGCAGCCTGGCTGATGTTCGACGAAGCGGAGGAACCGTACTGGTTCTTTCCGGAGAAAGTACATCTGGAAAAATACGATTCGCTCTTTCGGGTCGAGGCGAGTGTCGATGCCGATACGGCTTACTATTATAAACAGAAAGAACTTTGGAAGCTGTCGGGGAATGTGCGGGTCAAAAATTTTGAAGGCGAGCAGTTCGAAACCGAGCTTTTGTTTTGGGACGAGCAAGGAAAGAAAATTCATTCCGATCGTTTTATCCGCATTACCAAAGGCGATTTTGTGAACACCGGGATGGGTTTCGAATCCAACCTGACCCTTACACAATATCGAATTTTCAAGGCAGGGGCGGAGATTCCCTTAGAAACAAACAAGGCGGATTCGACGCAATCGGAACCGCCGCTTTCGCCGTAAAAATAAAAAAAGAAGGAAATAATTGGGTCATTTCTTTTTTTTTGTACCTTTGTGCCCCTAAATAAAGGATAAATAAATTAAAAACATAGAAAATAGATGGCTACCTTAGAAAAAATTAGAGGTCATGCTCCGCTTCTTGTTATCGTAGTGGGGCTTGCTTTGCTCGGATTTATTGTAGAGGACTTTTTGAATTCCGGATCAACGTATTTCCGGCAATCACAAAATCAGGTGGTGACGGTAGACGGCACTCCGGTCGATTATCAGGACTACCAGCAGCGTGTGGAAGAGATGACCGAAGTGTATAAGTTGCAGTATGGCCTTCCTTCTCTTACGGAAGATCAGACCACACAGCTTCGCCAGAGCGTTTACAGTTCGCTGGTACACGAAATTGTGATGAAAGACGTATTGGACAAAATCGGTATCGATGTGACTTCGGACGAACTGTTCGACATGATTCAGGGAGAGCATGTGCCGCAGATTGTTCAGCAGAATCCTTTGTTTATAGACCCTCAGACGCAGCAGTTCAGCAAGGCGCGTGCATTGAGCGTACTCAAAACGCTTGAAAACATAGAGGCCGTGCCCGAAGCGCAACGCGAAGAAGTATTACGCATGCGCGACTTCTGGTTGTTCTGGGAACGCAGCATGAAGATGCAGCGGATGCAGGAAAAATATACGAACCTGCTTTCTAAAGCGATTGTGGCCAATCCGCTCGATGCGAAAGACGCGTATGAGGGAACAACCGAAAGCTCGGATATCGTATATGCCATGCAATCGTACGCTTCGATTCCCGATTCGACGGTAAAAGTCGACGATTCCGAAATCCGGAAGATTTATAATCGTCGCAAGGAGCAGTACAAGCAAAAAGCAGCGAGAGTCATCGACTATATTGCCGTTAACGTTCGTCCGAGTCAGGACGACTATGATCAGGTGAGCAAGGAAATCGAAGATGTAAGAAGTCAACTCGTGGCGACCGACAGTATTGAACATATCGTTTCCAGATATTCCAGAAACCCGTACATGGATTTCTTCGTGTCGGAAAAAGATATGCGGGATGAAGATTTGAAACGTTTCGTTGTGACGGCCGAAATCGGCGCCGTAGAAGGCCCGGTCTTTAAAGACGACAGCTATCGCGTATATAAATTGGTCGATAAAAAGACGGCTCCGGATTCGGTGAAGGTCAGCGATATTTTTCTGGCGTCGCAGGGTGTTGTAACGGATGAGCTGACTCGTTTGGCCGACAGTTTGATGACGCTCCTCAAAGGCGGAGCCGACATGGACGAGCTGGCCAAGAAATATTCGTCGTTCGGAGCGGCCGAAACGGGAGCTGACTTGGGATGGCTTACCGAGGCTGCCATTGCGCAGAGCAACATCGGCGCCGAATTTCAGCGCGAGGCTTTTTCGGCTTCTCTGAATCAGCCGGTGATGGTCAAGACGCAGAACGGTTATCACCTGATGAAGGTTACGGAGCGTACGGCCAGCGTACCGAAATACAAGGTCGGGTATGTGTATATGGACGTTGCGCCGAGCAATAAGACATACAGCCAGATGTTCAACGACCTGAACAGCTTCGTGGCGAAAAACAATACGGCCGATAAAATAACGGAAGCCGTGAAGGAGAGCAATTACGAGCTGGTTCAGAATGTAACGGTAACGACCGAAGAACATCACCTCGGCGGCATTCAGGACGCCCGTCAGGTAGTTCGCTGGGCTTTTGAGAACGAAAAGAAAGGCGCCGTTTCGGATATCAAGGAATGCAAGTCGAGACTGTCGAATACGGACGGTTATCAAACGACTTACGTGGTAGCCGTGCTTCGCGATGTGCTGGAAGAAGGGTATCAGCCGATGCAGTCGGTGGCTCCGATGATTCGCATGGAATTGTTGGCGCAGAAGAAAGGCGAAAGAATCGTCAACGAACTGAAGACAAAAAATCTGACTTCGCTCGATGCCTATGCGCAGGCGATGGGTTCGCGTATCGACACGGTGAAATACATCACGATGAACACGCCGCGTATTTCGGGTATCGGTATGGAACCTGTGCTGAACGCGGGCGTAACGTATGCCGCACAGAACGAATTGGCTGGTCCGGTGGCCGGAAACAATGGCGTGTACGTCTTCAAGGTGTATAATCGCACGAAAGAGAACGTGACGTACGACGAAAAGGAGCAGATGCGTTCGCTGGAAGAAAACATGGGGCCGCGTGTGGGCTACTTCGCTATCCAGAAACTGATGGAAGAAGCCGAGGTGAAGGACAATCGGATTCGTTTCGAATAAGCCCTTTGGGCACGAATCATAAAGGAGGGTGTGTCAGAACGAAAAGTTTTGGCGCACCCTCTTAAGGTCTATACGAATAGGTGAGACGCAACCGTTCAGGATGAGAACGAGAAGGAGGATGCAATGGAAGCAAAAAAACGTTTGTTGGGGATGACCCTCGCACAACTGCGCGAAGTGGCTACCGAAGTCGGGCTGCCGGCTTACGCCGCCGGACAGATGGCCGACTGGCTGTATCGGAAACGAATCGGAACCATCGCAGAGATGACGAACATCGCCGTGGCGAAACGGCAATTGCTCGAAACGCACTACGAGGTGGGAGCCGTATCGCCCGCGGAATCGGTACGTTCGATAGACGGGACGGTCAAATACCTTTTTACCGCCGGTAAGGCACGTGCCGTCGAGTCGGTCTTTATTCCCGCTGAAAACCGGGCGACGCTGTGCGTCTCGTCACAAGTAGGGTGTAAGATGGGCTGCCTGTTTTGCATGACGGGCAAGCAGGGGTTCTCGGCCAACTTGACGGCGAACGAAATCCTGAATCAGATTCGTTCGGTACCCGAAGCAGACAAGCTCACGAACGTCGTCTTTATGGGGATGGGCGAGCCGTTCGACAATGCGAACGAACTGTTCAACGTGCTTGAAATCCTGACCGAGCCGTACGGTTACGGCTGGAGTCCGAAACGAATCACGGTCTCGACCGTCGGGGTGCCGAAAGGCTTGCGTCGTTTTCTCGACGAAAGCACCTGCCATCTGGCCATCAGCCTCCATTCGCCTTTTCCCGAAGAGCGTCTGTCGTTGATGCCGGTCGAAAAGGCGTATTCGCTCATCGATCTGATCGGGTTGTTGCGGCAGTATGATTTTGCACACCAGCGGCGCGTCTCGTTCGAATACATCCTCTTCGAAGGACTGAACGACACGCCGAGGCATGTCAAAGCGTTGGCGGCATTGCTCAAAGGCATTCCGTGCCGCGTGAACCTGATTCGTTTTCACGCCATCCCTTCGGTGCCGCTCAAAAGCTGTGCGCCGGCCAAGATGGAGCAGTTTCGCGATGCCCTCAACGCGAAAGGTATCGTCTGTACGATTCGTGCTTCGCGCGGAGAAGATATTTTCGCGGCTTGCGGGATGTTGTCGACCGCCCGTTTGAACGACGAGAAAAACGATAAACACTTGTAGAAAAGCAAAATTTTATCGGGCATACGGGTTATACAATCAAATTTTTTATGTACGTTTGTAAACAAAATTTTTATACACGATGAAAACTCCGATTTTAACTCTCATGGCGGGACTTCTGTTGGCGTTACTCGGCGCCTGCCATTCAACCCCGTCCGTTGTGACGGCAACCGGTATGCCGTACGAAGTGGTGGTCGTTACCCCGCCTGCGAACTGGAATGACACGCTCGGAGCAGTGCTGAAAGAAGAACTGCGCCAGCCTATACTCGGCCTTCCGCAGCCCGAACCCACCATGCGGATTACGTATACCAGCCCCGAAGATTTTAACGGTCTGATGACGTATGTCCGCAACATCTTAATTGTCGATATAGACGGAGGAAAATACACGAGACTCTCGTTGCGTAGCGAAAAAGACCGTTGGGCATCGGGACAGACCATCGTGTATTTCACGGCTCCGAACGAAATGATGCTGGTTGACTATCTGAAGTTGCATCAAGGCGTACTGACCGATTATTTCACCCGGTTGGAGATGGCGCGCATGGCCCAGGTGATGCAGGAAACATACAGTTCGCGCGTGATGGATAAGGTCAAAACCAAGTTCGATGTGATGCTCAATGTACCTTCCGACATTACGTCCGACAAAGATACGACCGATTTTTACTGGGCATCGAATAATGCCAATACCGGCCGTATGGATGTCGTCGTCTATACCTTCCCGTACACCGATGCCAACACGTTCTCGAAAGAATATCTCGCAGCCATGCGCGATTCGATTCTCGGTGCGAATATCCCCGGTGCGTTCCCGAATTCTCACATGACGACGGTTCCTTTCGGACTCTCGTACGAAGCCAAAAAACTGCAAGGCAAATATTGCGGCGTGTTGCGCGGCTTGTGGAAAATGGAAGGCGACATGATGGGCGGCCCGTTCGTCAGCTATGCGCGGCTCGACGAAACGAACAACCGCATCGTGGTAGCCGAAGGATTTGTGTATGCGCCCGAAACGGATAAGCGCAATTACATCCGCCGGCTCGAAGCCTCGCTCCACACGTTGCGGCTGCCGGGCGAGTTCGACAAACCGCTCGACACGGTCGGCGACATGAATGAAAATACGCAGCGCGAACAACAGACAATGAAGGGGGAGGGAGAATGATTAAGGTCGGCATTACGCACGGCGACATCAACGGCGTCGGCTACGAAATCATCCTGAAAACATTCGCCGAAGACCGGATGATGGAACTTTGCACACCGGTGATTTACGGCTCGCTCAAAATCGCGCTTGCGTATCAGAAAACGTTGGGCATCGAACCGTTGACGTTTAAGGTCATTCAAAAACCTCAGGACGCGGTGGAAGGTAAGCTGAATATCATCAACTGCGTGCCTCCCGAACTGGCGGCTACCCCCGGCGAATCGACCGCCGAGGGCGGTCAGGCAGCCTTCAAATCGCTTGAGGCGGCTGTCGAAGACCTCAAACGCGGCACGATCGATACGCTCGTGACGGCGCCGATCAACAAGCACAACATACAATGCGAAGGCTTCCGCTTTCCCGGTCATACGGAGTACCTCGAAGAGTGCTTCGGCGAAAACGGGCTGCATCGCTCGCTCATGATTTTGATGAACGACAACCTGCGCGTGGCGTTGGTGACGGGACATGTGCCGGTGACCGAAATAAAGGACAGCCTTACGCAGGAAGCGATTGTCCGCAAGCTCGTGCTCTTCAACACCTCGCTCAAGCAGGACTTCGGCATTATCCGTCCGCGCATTGCCGTGCTGGCGCTCAATCCGCACGCCGGCGAGGCCGGTTTGCTCGGGCACGAGGAGGAGACGGTCATCGCGCCGGCCATCAACGAAGCCGAGAAGAAAGGCGTCATGTCGTTCGGGCCTTATCCGGCCGACGGCTTCTTCGGTTCGAAGATGTATCAGCTTTTCGACGGAGTGCTGGCCATGTATCACGATCAGGGACTGGCTCCGTTCAAGACGCTGGCCATGGACAACGGCGTGAACTATACGGCCGGCTTACCCATTGTCCGCACCTCGCCCGATCATGGAACAGCCTACGACATTGCCGGTCGCAACGAAGCCTCCGAAACCTCTTTCCGCCATGCCGTCTATGCCTCGATCGATATTTTCCGCCAGCGCGAGATGTATCGTGAGATGACGGCCAATCCGCTGCAGAAAGAGTATGTAGACAAAAGTGGACACGATAACGTCAAACTCGATCTCACGAAAGACGATTTGGACGAATCGTAACGAGACGTTCGTGCGGAATCGGGCGAACGTTTCCGGTTCGGTTTTATCGCAAACAACGCTGCGGCGAATCAATCGTTACAGGAATTTATCGCAAACAAATTGTGGGGAATCAATCGCTACAGGAATTTTAACAAAAGCGACTTGGGGCGAATCAATCTCTACGCAGATTGATCAGTAACATCGATGCGGGAAATAAATCTTCACGCAGATTTATTAGAAACAATTTGCGGGAGATAAATCTTCACACAGATTGATTAGAATCATTGTCGCGGCGACGAAAATGCCGCACCATTTGCCTGAACATGCCGATGCGCATCGCCTGAGTGTGCGAAGGAAGGTGTAAATTGTAAAAATTGAAAAAAAAGCAGTATCTTTGCCCTTCCAGTAAGCTAAAGGAATTATGTTCAAAAATAAAACGATTGTGTATACATCGGGAACATTCGATATGTTCCATTACAATCATCTTCGCATGATCAACTATGCACGCAGTCTGGGCGATATCCTGATTGTCGGGGTGAGTACGGACGAGCTGGTTTCTTCATACAAGGCGCCGCCCATCATTCCGTTCAACGAACGGATGCAGATTATCGAGGCGCTCAAAACGCCCGATATCGTCATCCCGCAACATACCCTCGATCATACCGAGATTGTCAAAAAACTCAATATCGACGCTTTTGTGGTGGGCGACGACTGGTACGGGAAATATGACTATCTGAAAGATGCCGACGTGCAAGTCTTTTACTTCCCCTACGGCACGGGCGTTTCCTCGTCTTCGTTGCGTAAGACGATTCACGACTCGTACGAAAAACATCTGCAAGACGAGCGCAAGGCCAAGCCCGTATCGGTAAAGACGATGGACGCGGTTGCTCCGAACGAGCAGGAAGCCAAGCCGAAGAAGGCCGCGTCGAAAAAAACAAAGTGACGATGGCAAAACAGGCACTGATAACAGGCGGGACAAAAGGTATCGGGAAAGCGGTGGCCGTATGTCTGGCCAAGGCAGGATATGATTTGCTGCTCACCTACGCGTCGGACGAAACAGCGGCCGCAAGCCTCGCTGCCGCACTGTGCAAAGACTATGCGGTGACGGTCGATGTGCTGCAAGCCGACATCACGCGAGAGGAATCGATCGACCGCATCGAGCACCGCCTGAATGAGTCGGGCGTGAAACTCGACGCCGTTGTGCTGAATGCCGGAACGACGTATCGCGCCACGTTCGAAGAGATGAACCTCGCCGAGTGGGAACGGCAATTCTTCGCCAACGTGCATTTTCCGGTGTTTCTCCTTCAACGCATCGTGCGACGTATCGAACGCGGAGCGGCCGTCGTGTTCACCGGCTCGTTGATGGGCGTCGAACCGCATGCCACGTCGTTGTCGTATGGCGTGACCAAATCGGCCGTTCACGCGCTGACGAAGAATCTCGTCAAATTCCTCGCGCCGTATGGCGTTCGGGTCAATGCCGTAGCGCCCGGCTTTGTCGATACCGACTGGCAAAAAAACAAACCGGCCGAGATTCGCCGCAACATCGAGGCGAAAGTGGCGCTGGGGCGTTTCTGCCGCCCCGACGAAGTGGCCGAAATCTATCGTATGTTGATTGAAAATAGTTATATGAATGGCTCGGTGGTCGTTGCAGACGGCGGCTATGCGTATCGATAAAAAATGAGTGAAAAAGAATATGAAGCATCGCTGAAATCGATCGAGACGGAGAATATCGTCGATTTGTACTTCTACCGTCCGATAGGTTTTTGGATAGCCCGCATGCTCCGCCCTACGGGAATCACCCCGAACATGATTACGTTCTTCTCCATCTTCGTCGGAGCCGGCGCGGGATGGTTGTTCTATTTTACGAATAACCTCACGTATACGCTCCTCGGCATCCTGCTGCTCGTCTTTGCCAATATTCTCGACTGTGTAGACGGACAATTGGCGCGTCTGACCGGTATCAAATCCGAAATCGGACGCATCCTCGACGGCATAGCCGGCGATATTTGGTTTACCGTTATTTACGTGGCACTGGCCCTGCGGCTCACGCACCTCTACGGTACGGCATGGTTCTTCGTGCCTGCCGTCGCGGCCGGACTGTCGCATCTCCTCCAAGCCGGCATCACCGATTATTACAAAACGCTTCACCTCTACTTCGTCAGCAAAGAAAAAGGCAAAGAATTTCAGCGTACCGAGCAGGTCAAGGCGCAACGAAAGGAGATGAAGAAGCGTGTCAACAAATTTTTTTACGTTTTATACGGCTCATACACTTGGGTGCAGGAACGGCTGACCCCCGCTTTGCAGGCGATGCTGCGCACCTTGCACGCCCGTTACGGAGACAATATCCCCGAACCCATTCGCCTGCGTTTCCGCCAGCAAAGTCGCCGGCTGATGAAACGAACCATCGACTGGATGACGTTCAACGGCCGTACCGTCGTGCTCTTCGCCGTGATGCTTCTCAGTGTTCGGTGGAGCGGGCTGGTATGGATTTATTTTGCATATGAAATCATCGTTTTAAATGGTGTTCTTTACGTATCCGTCCGCAAACACGAGCGTATGTGTGCCGCCATCCTAAAAGAGGAAGCATGAAAAAAACAGTACTCGACATACACGATCTACAGCAGTTTGCGCCCGTTTTCAAAAAAAAATGGGCGGCTTTTTTCGGTAAACGACTCATGAAATGGCTCAACATCGGCAAAGTCAATACGATTCATGCCCGATACAGCCACCTGAGCGGAGCCGAATTTACGTCGGCCATACTCGCCGACCCCATGATGGACGTCAAATACAAGGTCCATCATCCCGAACGTCTGAAAACACTCCCCGAAGGCGCGTTCATCACCGTTTCCAATCACCCCATCGGATCGCTCGACGGCATTGTGCTGATTGATCTTTTCGCTTCGCGGCGGAAAGATTTCTGCGTGATGGTCAACGGCATCTTGGAAAAAATCGGAGCAATGGCCGACAATTTCATTGCCGTTACGCCGAGGACGGGCGGACAGACGGAAACGAATCCGGCCAATGTCAACGGCGTGCGTGCCTCGCTCGAACGACTCAAAAACGGTCATCCCATGGGCTTCTTCCCGGCCGGCGCCATGTCGTTCTGCAGCAAAGACGGAACGATTCGCGACCTCCCGTGGACGCACAACGTCATTCGCCTGATACGGAAGGCCGGCGTGCCGGTGTATCCCGTCTACTTCGATTGCCGGAACTCGAAATTCTTCTATTGGCTCGGACAAATCAGTTGGAAAATCAGGCTTCTGCGCGTACCCACCGAAGCATTCAACAAACAGGGCCAAACGCTCGACGTACATATCGGACAACCGATAGCGCCCGAAACCATCCGGAGCTATACCGATGATAAAGCGCTGGCCGATTTCCTCTATCGTACTACGTACGGTCAGAAAGCGTAAATACCTATCCGTTTGGCCAGCCTCGGCCGATGCGGGGATTTTCGGATGTTTTTTTGGTCGTCTCCCGAAAATAAGGTAATTTTGTCAGGTCAAACTGAAAAAATTACAGCATCATGATGACAGAAGGTATACAGCAAATCAAACAACGATTTGGCATCATCGGCAATACCCCGGCACTCAACCGGGCGATTGACGTAGCGCTTCAGGTGGCACCGACCGACCTCTCCGTGCTGATCACCGGCGAGAGCGGGGTAGGGAAGGAGAATTTTCCGCAGATTATTCATCAGAACAGTCCGCGCAAGCATGGGCAGTACATTGCCGTTAACTGCGGCGCCATCCCCGAAGGGACGATCGATTCCGAACTGTTCGGACACGAAAAAGGCTCGTTTACGGGCGCGTTGGCCGACCGGAAAGGATATTTCGAAGTGGCCGACGGCGGCACCATCTTCTTGGACGAGGTCGGCGAATTGCCCATCCCCACGCAGGCGCGTCTGTTGCGGGTGCTCGAAAGCGGCGAGTTTATTAAAGTCGGCTCGTCGAAGGTGCAGAAAACCGACGTGCGCATCGTGGCTGCAACGAATGTCAATCTGACAGAGGCCGTGGCGCAACATCGTTTTCGGGAAGATTTGTACTACCGGCTCAACACCGTGCCCATCGTTATCCCTCCGTTGCGCGATCGCCCCGAAGATATCTTGCTGCTGTTCCGCAAATTTGCGAGTGACTGTGCCGAGAAATACCGGATGCCCGCCATTCAGCTCGAAGAAAATGCTCGTCGCCTGCTGCTCAGTTACCGCTGGCCGGGTAATGTCAGAGAGTTGAAGAATGTGACGGAGCGCATTTCCGTCATCGAGCGCGACCGCACCATCACGGCCGACGAACTGCGTCAGTACCTTCCCAATCTCGACATGCAAAAACTGCCGGTGCTGGCGCATCAGAAAGATGACCAGAAACTCTTTCATTCCGAACGCGAGATTCTGTATCAGGTGTTGTTCGATATGAAGAAGGATGTGAACGAACTGAAAAAACTCGTACACGACATTATGGGCGGAAACATCCAGATGGCCGTGCCTGTCGAACAGCCCGATGCACCGACTTATACGACGCATCCCATCGATACGTCGCCCATTCAGGAAGCCGAAACCGTCGAAGAGTTGCTCGCTCTCGACGACGTGGAAAAAGAAATGATTCGCCGGGCATTGGAGAAACATAACGGTCGCCGCAAAAATGCCGCGGCCGAGCTTAAAATCTCGGAACGTACCCTGTACCGAAAAATTAAGGAATATGGTTTGGATTAAGAAAGTCACCGCAACCCTCTTGATGCTTTTGGCGTTACTCGCGCTCGAAGCCTGCTCGATCTCCTACAAGTTCAGCGGGACATCGATCGATTATACGGTCGTGAAATCCATCTCTATCAAGGATTTTCCCAATATGGCGCCGCTTGTCTACGGTCCTTTGGCTCAGAAATTCACCGACGAACTCAAAGACCGGTACGTACGGCAGACGAAGTTGAGCGTACTGCGCGAAAACGGAACACTCGACTTGGAAGGCGAAATCACGGGTTACGAACTCACGCCGCAGGCCGTCAAAGATACCCCCGACGGAAGAGCGTCGTTCGCCACCTTGACGCGTCTGACGGTTATCGTCAGGGTGCGTTATGCCAATCAGGTGAAGCCGGAGGAAGGATTTGAACAGTCCTTCTCGTCGTATCGCGACTTCGACAATACGAAAACCATCGATCAGGTGCAGGACGAACTGTGTAAAGAGATTATCGACGATTTGGTTACGCAGATTTATAATGCAACGGTAGCTAACTGGTAGGCCATGACGTGTGCGGAATTATATCAACTGATGGAGACGCCGGCCATGTTGTCGGAGAAAACGCTGCCCGAACTCAAACAGATCGCGGAAGATTTTCCCTACTTTCATGCCGTGCAGATGCTTTATCTCAAAAACCTGCAGGCAACGAACGACCTGCGCCTGAATCTTGAACTGAAGAAAAGAGCCGTTTGTGTCCCCGACAGGACGCAACTTTTCCTTTGGCTCGAAGGGGCATGTTACGAGAAGCAGCCCCGCGCCCAAACCGTGGAAGCTAAAGACGGGACAACGCAGTCTTCTCCGGTCGATGAGTATTTATCGGACCCGATGGACGAGACGGAAACCGAATCGTCGAAGCCTCTTTTTGAACCGTCCGCTTCGTTGGATTATATGCGTTGGCTAACCGACAAAGATACCGATGCCGCTACTCCGAAAAACAAATTGCGCCATCAGGACCTGATCGACTCCTTTATTGAAAGCGGAAACGAACGCATCGGAAGACTCACGCCCGAACAGGTCGGGAAAGACCATGCCGCAGACGGTGAAAAGCCTGAGCAACAGCATGCGACGGAAGCCGATCACGATACCTTGGATGACTCGTATTTTACTGAAACACTGGCTCATGTTTATATTCGTCAGAAGCGCTACGAGAAAGCGCTGGAGATTATTAAAAGTTTAAGTTTGAAATATCCGAAAAAAAATATTTACTTTGCAGACCAAATCCGATTTTTGGAGAAGTTGATTATTCATTCTAAACAAAAAATATAATGTACGTATTTTTATCGATTTTGATTTTTATTGCATCCGTATTCCTGATATTGATTGTATTGGTGCAAAACTCAAAAGGAGGCGGGCTGGCTTCCGGATTTTCTTCGTCGAATCAAATCATGGGCGTTCGCAAAACGACGGACTTCCTTGAAAAAGCGACATGGTGGCTGGCTGGTACAGTCGTTGTCTTGAGTATTGTCATCACGTCGTTTATTCCTCATGGTGAGTCGACGATGCAGCAACAGGAGTCCGAAATTCAGCAGCAGGTGAACGATGCGGTGATGGTCGATCCCAATGCGGTAGGACCGAACTTCGGAACAGCACAACCGGATGCTGCACAGCAACAACCCGAAACACCGGCCGAATAAGAGCGGAGAAGCGTAACGAAACGCTTTATAGCTGACTTTTTTCGTATAAGCGAGGCTGTCCGAAAAGTCCCACCGGACTTTGCAGACAGCCTCGTTCGTATGATCAACCTTTCTTATCCAATATCAACCCTGACAAACTTATTTTACATTTATCCATAACATTTCCATGAAACGAATATACATCATCATCGTTCTTCTGTCGGTCTTTGTTGCGGCTGGTATAGCGCAGGAAATAACGGAAGAAAATTACCTGAAACTGGACAAAGAAATCTGGGAAGCCTATGAACGGCAAAACGATTCGATCTATGCCTTGATGAAGCGCGAACCGGATCGGAAAGAAGCATTGAAACATGAATTTGAGAAGAATCTGGAGGATGCGCAGCGACGGAATGCGCAGGCGGCTTTGCGTTTTGCTTCCGTGCCGAGTGGTTTGCAACGGCTGTTTTGGGTGCGTCTCCATCTGCCGAAAGATACTGTCGAAGCTGTTTGGAACCGTCTCCCTGACGAAATAAAAACTTCGCCTTATGGGAAAAGTATCCGCATGCATTTGGATACGCAGCAGATAGAAGAAGGAGCCCGCTATGCCGATTTCGAAGCTACCGCTGCCGACGGCCGGCCGTTTCGCTTATCATCGCTCGAAGGCAAATACATTGTATTGCTCTATGACGGGCTCGGTTGCATGGGCGAAGAGGGACGAAATGAGTTGAAGCAGCTGTACGAGTCTACCTCGCGTGACGACTTGGAGATTGTCGTTTACTGCATTTCGAGCAGTTTGGAGCAATTACGGGAAGATTACGTGGAGAAGATGAACCTTCCTTTTACGCTTGTGTCCGATTTCAAAATGGATCATACGCCGTTCAAAATCATATACGGCACCCAAGCCCGACCGACTGTTTTTGTGATCGATCCGACCGGTACGGTCGTGCTGAAAACGATCGGAGTCAATCCGCGAGATTTGAACAATATCAAATTGAAACTTCAGCAACCATAATACATAACATAAATATTTATCAATAAAACAATCTCATCTTATGAAACGAATGTACATGATGATTGCTTTCGTGTCGGCCTTTGTTGCGGTCGGCATGCAGGCGCAAACGAAGACGGTGGAACGTCCGCCGGTGATGTATGGCAATACGCGTTCGGTCGAATTCAGTAAGATTACGCTTTCGGATACGGCTACCGTGCTCGATGTTGAAGCTACTTATCGGCCGGGATACTGGATCAAAATCGCTTCCGAGACGTACTTGAAAGTCGGTGACAAGAAGTACATGGTCCGTCACGGCGAAGGTATTACGCTCGATTCGCTCTTTTGGATGCCGCAGTCGGGACAGGCGTCGTTCAAACTTGTTTTCGAGCCGTTACCGCTCAACACGCCGATGTTCGATTTTATGGAAGGCGACTGCGAGAGCTGCTTTAAAGTCTACGGCGTAGATTTGGTGAACTCACGTTTGCAACTGCCTCCCATCCCCGAAGAATTTGCGCGGAAACATCAGCCGGAAGAAAACTTCATGCCGGACTTTGAAGAGGGCGAAGCACGCATCAGCGGACGGCTGTTGGGCTACATGTCCGCTCCGGAAGAAATAAAACTGCAATACACCGATCCGCTCGTTGGAAATGAAGTCGAGCTGTCGATGCCGATCGCGCCCGACGGAACTTTCGGCACGTCTTTCCGCCTTCATTCGCCCGTTCACGTCTACTTGCTGTCGAAATTCGGACTGGTTCCGATCAAGGTAGCGCCCGGAAAAGAGTCGAAGGTATTGGTTCATCTGCCGGAACTCTACCGTCGCAGCTCACGTTTGTTCAAGGATAGCAAATCGTATGGGGAGCCGTTCTATTACGCCGGCTATCTGGCCGGACTGAATACCGAACTGAACGATTCCCGAATCTCGCATGCCGTCGAAGAGCAGCAGATCGATTCTATTCTCGATATGGATATTCACGCGTACAAACAGTACGTCATGCGGAAATACGAAGAAACCGTCGCGCATAACGACGCGCTTGACATTAGTCCGTTGGCTAAAAACGTACTGAAAGCGGAGGCCGCGTTCGAAGTGCAAAGCAAACTTGCCTATCCCGATTTTGTGCTCAGAGAGGCTTACGCCAAAAAGCATAACCTCTCGCGTCAGGAAGCTGCTAAACAATATACACGTGCGGTCAAACCCGAAGGTTACAACGACTATCTGCGTCTGCTCCCGTACGACCGTAGCGAATTGCTGCTCGTACCTCACGTTTCGTATGGAATTCAGAATCTTGTCTATGCTTCTCCCGAAAATCTCGGCCTGCTCGACGCGTTGCGTTATCTGGTCGCACATGAAAAAGTCTCTCCTGACGATCGCAATGTCCTGAAAACATATATCGAAGCGCAGGAAAAGAAAGAAAAATTCGAGGATCAACAATCGCTCGAAGCAGTTTATATGAAATACAAAAAATTAGTGGATGCTTACAACAAGGAACATGTGGGACCCCGTTATCTGGCGAACATGTGGAATACCGACAAGGCTTTCCTGCTCGACCTCGTCAGTGCGCGGCAAATCAGTGCCGGATTGAGGGATTTCGAGCCGCTTACCGACGAGCAGAAAGCCGAACTGAAAACGTTGCCGCCGGTTATCGCCCGGATGGTTACCGACGAAAACACCCGCCTGCTGGCACGTATCGAAGAGAACAAACGCAAGACAGGATTCACGATTCTGGATGTGCCTCAAAGCCCCGACGAAACGCTTTTCGTCGAGATGCTCAAGCCGTTTAAGGGAAAAGTCGTGCTCGTAGACGTGTGGGCGACGTGGTGCGGCCCGTGCCGTATCGCCAACAAGGAGATGGAACCGGTCAAGGCGCAACTGGCCGATAAAGATGTCGTATTCCTCTATCTGGCCGGCGAAAATTCACCCGAAGGGACATGGAAGAACATGATTGCCGACATCAAGGGACAGCATTACCGCGTCAACAAGGCACAGTGGGACTATCTGAGCAAAAGTCTCAACGCAAGGGGCGTGCCGACGTACGTAATCATTGACCGCGAGGGTAATCATGCTTACCACACGACCGGTTTCCCGGGGGCTGCGGTTATTAAAAGCGAACTGCTCAAAGTGCTCGAAAAGTAACGCGCCTTATATTCATGTTCGAGGGTGTGTCAAAATGCAATGTTTGGGCACACCCTCTTTAGGTGTGTAAGAATGGGTAAAAAGCAACGAAGCAGTTTGCCCGTTATGACACACCGCCGACACAATAAAAAAGTTGTTGATATCAAGTCCGGTTTTCGTTTTCTTTTTTTATTTTTGTCACGAGAATATATAAAAAGCTGTTTTCTAATTAAAAAACGAGTCATGAACATGAAGAAAAAATCGGAAGAAAAGAAAAAGGGAGGGCTTGGTCGTACCTTGACGGTTGTGATCGCGTTGGTTTCGCTCGTGGTGGTAGGAATGTTTGCTCTTGGGATTGCTGCGGTCAGCTCGACCGAGAGTACATGCGAGGAATATGTGATGGACGAGATTTATTCGGGAGGAGTGAAAGACATTGTTTTTCAAGACTCGGAAAACGGTATCTGCCTATACATCAATCGAGGAGAAGACCATCTTTCGATAGAAGACCTCCGCTCGGCTCTGCTTGGAAAGAAGGCGGTATATACTTTTACCCGTTGCGGGTGGGCGAAAGCTCATCCTCTCCGCCGAATCGTATGCGAAGGGCGCGTAGTCTACGAGTCTTAACCAAACAGGAAGTACCGGCATATCTGCTCTCCGTCGTCGGATAGATAGTCGTCCCTTAAAAACAGACAATTTTTTATTGATCAATAAAATAATTATACT
>NZ_JAUMYS010000001.1 GCF_030528505.1 Tannerella sp. | reverse complement strand
AATTAAACATCTAAACAACTAAACGCCCGCAGGGCTATAAACACTTCAACATCTCAACCCCTCAACATCTCAACACCCGAAGGACTTTTCACTTTTCGTTTTTCACTTTTCACTTACTTGCGTTCATGATTCGTCATTGTATCTCTTCACCGGATATGATTTATAATTGAATCCGCACGATTCCGCCATAGGGGGAGAGGTTTCGGAGAGCTTCTTCAGGAGGGATGAGTCCCGCGTAAATCTGAGCAGCCATCAATACGCCGCCATGCGCAAAGACAGCAATCCGCTCGAAAGGCAAACGACGCGCCTCTTCAAGAAACGAGGCCACACGGCCGAACAGGTCTTGATACGACTCGCCGTTCGTCGTAGGAACATGGAGGTAATCGTCGTACCATTCCTCCATACGCGGATCGGTAATTGCGTCGAAACGTTGCATCTCCCAGTCGCCCATGTGCATCTCTTTGAGGCGGTCGTCACGGAGCGCCTCCGGATAGCCGCAGTAGGCGGCCAGCTTCGTACAACGGCTTAGCGGACTGGTATAAACGGCTTCAAATGTGTAGCAGTCCAGCTCTTTTTTGACGATCGAGGCTTCCGCTTCGAACGAGGGTTTCAGCGGTACATCCGTTTGTCCGTAGCACGTGCCGACGGGTACATCGACTGACGTGTGCCGTATCAGATAAATATCCATATGCAGTTTAAAGTGATGAAGTAAGACAATTCACACAAGAGGAAGGTCGCGCCGCAACAGTCGCCCGTATATCCGCCGATTCGGCGTCTCATGTATTGCACGAGCCACACCGTGACGCCGTTCGAGATGAAGGCGGTCATGCATATCCACATGGCCATGGAAGGCGTTTCTTTCAGGAAAAGGACGCAACCGAGCATCGGTACGAGAGCGAACAACAGCCCCATGGTAAAAGCTTGGGGCGACATCCGGTCGTATACTTTTTTAATTTTGCAATCTTTTTCTTCGCGGGCATAGGGCAGGAGATTGACGATTTGTGAAGCGCACCACTTAGACCATACATCGGCGAAAACGAGGAGCATGAGGAGCAGTTCGGGAGAACGTTGCGCGAGAGAAGCCGTCGAGGTAATCCACAGAACGACATAGACGACGAGTGCCAGTACGCCATACGTTCCGATATGCGAATCTTTCATGATGGTAAGCACCTGCTCCCGTGACCGTCCGCCGCCGAACCCGTCGAAGAAATCGGCCAATCCGTCTTCATGCAAGGCGCCCGTCAGTAATAACCGTCCGGTGAAAACCAGCAGAAGAGCTAAAATAACAGGCACATGAAAGAACAACGCTATCCCATAGATAGCTGCCATCACGCTGCCTGTCACCCAGCCCGCGAGCGGCCAGTAGCCGACGATGCGTTTGAAACTGTCTGCCGGCACACGCCGGAGCTTCCACCACGGCAGCCGGGTGAAAAACATCAGCGCGGCAAAGATATCGTCGATCATCCTTAGAAGTATTTTGTGATCTGACCTTTCCCGAACGAGTCCATCTCGTTGATCATCCGTACGGCCGACTCGACGAGCGGATAAGCACAGATAGCGCCCGTTCCTTCGCCCAGGCGCATCCCGAGATCGAGCAGAGGACGCGCGCCCAACGCTTCCAGCACGAGACGATGCCCCGCTTCGTCACCACAATGCCCGAAGACAGCATACGAGAGGACATCGGGATACAGACGCGCCGCGGCGAGGATGCAGTTTGTCATGATGAACCCGTCTACCAGAATGAGCATCTTCGCCTCCGCCGCCTGCAACATCCCGCCTACGGCCATCACCATCTCATACCCTCCGAACCGGCTCATTACCTCTTCGGTCGAACGTTCGCCGGGAGCCTGCTCCAACGCGCGGCGGAGCACGTCGTACTTGTGCCGGATGCCGGCACTGTCCAGCCCCGAACCGGCCCCGACGCATTGCTGTAACGGAATATCCGTCAGACAAGTCATCCATAGCGATGATGACGAAGTATTACCGATCCCCATCTCTCCGAAGCTGATAACGTTACATCCTGTAGCATGCACGTCGCGCACAACGGCAGCTCCACGTTCCACGCACAGCTCCATCTCTTCACGCGTCATCGCCGGTTCATGCAGATAGTTGCGTGTGCCTTTGCGCACTTTCTGATTGATAATCCCCAGTTCGGGCGGAAAATCGTAATCGACTCCCGCGTCAATCACCCTCAGTGTAAAACCGTGCTGACGACAGAGGAAATTGACGCCTCCGCCGTTACTTTGTATGAAATGAATACATTGTTGCCATGTTACTTCTTTGGGCGATACGCTGACACCCTCTTCCGTGATGCCGTGGTCGGCGGCGAAAATAAGATTGAACGGCTGTCGTAATGACGGGCTAAGCGTCTGCTGAATCAGGCCTATTCGTAAGGCCAACTCTTCGAGGCGCCCGAGTGAACCTTTCGGCTTCGTCAGGTCGTCGATCTTTTCCTGTAACGCTTCACGGATTTGCTCATCAGGCTTTTGGATATGGAATTGCTTCATGATGGAGATACTTTACCGCGACAAATTTACGCAAACCAAAAAGAAATATCGTTATAAAAAGATTGAGCGTCACCGACTATATGCCGTATTTTGCTCGCTTACAGAATTCGCCCCGTCAGACGGAACGAAAGAACCGGGTAAACGACCCATTTCTGTAAGGTGTGCGAAAGCTCAGCTCCGTTGACGTTCGCCTTGCCCAGGTTCGTCCCGTGTCTGTCATAAATATCGGGCTTGCCTTGTACCATCGCTCCCAACTCCATCCGGAAGCCGACTCTTCGCACGGGAATAGCACGTCCGTACCCGATAGCCACATACGGTTTAAAAACGCTCGTACGCACTTCGGCCTTGATCCGTCCATGCTCCGCCGGAATGACGTAGCCGTCCCATTTCAAGTCGCGATCCGACTGTCCGTTCAGCTTCGCAATCGCCCTGTTTCCAAGATAGAAACCTCCCGACACGAAAAAGGCCGAACGGCTCGGATAGAAATCGAGCAATACTTTGCTGTTCACCATCCGGAACTTGCCGTTTATGTCGGTTCCGTTGGCAAACTCTTTTCCATCATGATACAGATTCATATTCGCGGTAAAATCTAACGCGAGAGCAGATACCCCACCCCGCAGCATCCATTTCGGATGTAACGAAGTGACCAACTCTGCGTCTATCCCGGTCGTACCCATCGAGAGTCCTACGCCCAACGATGAAAAAGTTCCTCTGCCTTGCGCTGCCGTATGCATGGATACCATCCATCCGCATACCATTAATAATACCGTAATCTTTTTCATTTCTTTTTCAAACTTGCAGCAAAAATACAACAGGTTACGATGATTTCGAAAAAAAACGTTCATTTTTTTTCTCGTTTCTCTTGCGTGTTACCGGAAGGTAACGTAGTTTTGCGGTTACTTATCGGTAACATTACCATTGAGGAGGAGACATGAAAGATAGAGAACGTACGGAGAAAAAGATTCTCGACGCAGTCGGAAGCATTATCGCGAGCAACGGCTTTGAGGGGATAGGGATAAATGCCGTAGCCCAAAAAGCGGAAGTATCGAAGATGCTTATATATAGGTATTTCGGGGGGGTGGATGAGTTGATTTCCAGTTATCTTCTCCAAAAGGACTACTGGGTGAACACGAACATCGATTTCAGCGAATCGTCCGACATCGGCAAAAGTCTGAAACGATTGTTCCGTGAACAGATCCGGCAGATGCGCAGCGATATTACACTGAGACGATTGCATCGGTGGGAATTGTCTACGGCAGATCAGACGGTCCGTCTTTTGAGGGAAAGAAGGGAACGGAACGGCTGTGAACTGGTAAAAGCGGTCGGCGAGCTGACCTGTTCGCCCCACGCGGAGGTTGCCTCTTTGGCAAGCATCCTTTCGGCATCCATCAGCTATCTGGTTTTGATGGAAGAACAGACGGCCGTGTATAACGGCATCGATTTGCAGAGCGACACCGGATGGGAGCAAGTCGCGCAAGGAATCGACCTGATGATCGACTTATGGATGAAACATATACGACCATGAAAAAAATCATATTCATCGTTTTATTTTTAGGTATAATGAACCGTATATTCGCACAAAACGCAGATTTTCTGTTCATGATTGAGCAGGCAGTGAAAGCTCCTTCGGGACACAACACGCAGCCGTGGCTGTTTAAGACAGGAGAAACAGAGATCGAAATCCGTCCCGATTTTACGAAATCGTTGCCGGTCGTCGACCCCGACAATCGGGAGCTGTTCGTGAGTCTCGGATGCGCCACGGAGAACCTTTGCATCGCCGCGTCGCACAAAGGATATCGCACGAAGGTTGCTGTGGAGGAAGATGGAATCATCCGGATCACTCTTGCGAAGGAAGAGGGGGCCATTCCTTCTCCGCTGTTCTCTCAGCTGTCCGTCAGACAAACGAACAGAAGCGTTTATAACGGGAAGATCATCCCCGAAGACAGCATCCGACGCCTCAAATCCATCGCGCCGGAGCCTTGTGTAGGCATTCATTTCTTCCCAAACGGCACCTCGGAGTTTGAGGCTATTTCGGAATTGATTTATGAGGGGAACAGTCGGCAGATGCGGGACCAGCACTTTCTGGCCGAATTGCGGCAATGGATGCGCTACAACAAGAAGCATCAAGACACGACAAGAGACGGGCTGAGTTATGCCGTATTCGGTGCGCCCAATCTGCCGCGTTTTATCTCGGAGCCGATTATCTCCAAGGTGATCAATGAGAAATCTCAAAACAAAAACGACCGGAAGAAGATCGCCTCCTCGTCTCATTTTATCCTGTTTACCACCCGAAACAATACGATTGAACAGTGGGTAAACGCAGGCAGGACTCTGGAGCGCATTCTTCTGACGACCACCGCTATGGGAATTGTTCATGCGTATATGAACCAACCCAATGAGATTCCGGAGCTTGCACGAAAGATGGCCGAAATACTGGGTATGACCGATGAATACCCTACCGTCCTGATACGCGTAGGGTATGGAGAAAAGATGCCCTATTCCTTAAGGAAAAGCATCGAGGAGCGGATGGTGAAGGAATAGTTATGGGACAACACGCATTCCGAGAATCGCTCTTCGGGCTGTTCGGAACGAATTGCATGAGACTTTTCTGTGATTTCTGATGAAAAAGACGTACCTTCGAAGTCTGAAAAACGTTATGTCTCATTTTAAAACGCAATCGTCATGAAAAAAATCGTTATTCTTACAGGAGCCGGAATGAGTGCGGAAAGCGGAATCTCCACGTTTCGCGACTCGAACGGATTATGGGAAAATTATCGGATTGAAGACGTGGCTACGCCCGAAGGGTTCATGAAGAATCCGCAGTTGGTTCTCGACTTCTACAATCATCGCCGTCGCGAATTGCTGAATACCCAACCGAACGACGGACATCGCGGTCTGGCTGACTTGGAAAAAGATTTCGAGGTGCATATCATTACACAGAACGTCGACAACCTGCACGAACAGGCAGGCAGCACCCACGTCATTCACCTGCATGGGGAGTTGATGAAGTCCTGTTCGGTCAAGGACCTCGATCGTCCGTACGATATTTCGCCCGAGCAGCCCGATCTGCATGTCGGAGACAAAGCACCCGACGGCGGACAGCTGCGTCCCTTTATCGTCTGGTTCGGTGAGCCTGTGCCGAAGATCGAAGAGGCGATCCGATATGTCGAGGATTGTGATATTTTCGTCGTGATCGGCACCTCGCTCAACGTCTATCCTGCGGCCGGATTATTAAACTATGTCCGTAAGGGGCAGCCTATCTTCCTGATTGATCCGAAAGAAGTGAAAGCGTATCGCAGCGATATCGAATTTATCCGGTGTGGTGCTTCGGAAGGGGTAAAGCAACTGACCGAGCGGTTGAAGACGATGCGGTAAAAAAAGTTGTAACAAAATATGCACTGCTCCGTCTTCTCCATGACGGGGCAGTTTTCCGATCGGCCGAAGGAAGCGTTCTGCCTTTGTAATGAACTTAAAAAAGAAGAACAATGAGAAAGAATGTTTTAATCATGTTGTCGGTAGTCCTTATGTGTCAGGGCTGCTTGTCGAAAGGAAAAAAAGAAGTTGCCGAACGCACGAACAGTCCGGTAGAACAATTATTCCGTGATTTCGCGAATGAGAAAGGCACCGTGCGCATGGGCGTCGGGGGAATGGTGATGGCATTTGCGCGTTCATTTGCCGATACGAGAGGAGTCACGGGCGTGAAAGTCTATTCGTTCGGTGAGTGCAGTCAGGAGGTAAAAGATCGCCTGAACGAAGCGATCCGATCGTTAAAAGACGATACGTATGAGACGCTTGTCTCGACGAGTCAGGACGGAGAGCGTACAAAAGTACTGGTCAAGATCAAAGAGGATCGGATTCGTGAGCTTGTCGTTATAACCGGCGGAAGCGATCCGGCGCTCGTACAGATCAAAGGAAACATCAAACCGGAAGATATCGAAAGCCTGATAAAGGAGCATCAATAAGCTTCGCATACGATGACGGCAGAGAGCTTTAAACAACGCTACTTTTCCTTGCATCCAAGGCTGTACCGGGTTGCGTTCGCCATCTTGAAGAATGAAGATGATGCGGCCGATGTGTTGCAGGATGCGTACTGTAAACTTTGGGACAGCCGTGAGCAACTGCGTGCAGTCGATCATCCGGAAGCTTTCTGTGTCACGATGGTAAAACGACTCTGCCTTGATATGCTCCGGTCGCCGAAGTCGGCACGGAAGAGCGAGGTCGAAGATGCTTTTGTCGCAGACGAACAGACTCCCGGCGAATTGTTAGAGCAGAAGGAGATGCTGCAACGAGTCAGGATGTTCATGCAACGACTGCCGGAGAAACAGCGCCGCGTACTTGAACTGCGCGGATACGCCGACTGTTCCTTGGAAGAGATCGAGCACATCATGGGCGAAACTTCCGCCAACGTGCGGGTACTGCTCTCGCGGGCACGAAATACATTAAGAATGAAAATAACGAATTGAACGATGGGAGACCGAAAAGACATAAAAGAATTGTTGGCCGCTTTTTACGCGGGCACGACAACGCGTGAAGAAGAGGCGCGACTGAAAGCATTCTTCGACGAGGCAGACCTGCCCGAACGATGGCATGCCGACCGCGATATCTTCCGCGCTCTCTACGATCCCGAGCACCTCATACTGCCGGAAGATATCTCCGACCGACTCGAACAGGCGCTCGACCGATATATCGGAGCCTCACATCGGTCGGGGAAGCAACCGGGCAAAGTAAGGAGACTCTACATCGCGATCGGGAGTGTGGCGGCCGCCGCGTTGCTCTGCGTGGCCTTGTTCTTTATCGGGCAGCATCGACAATCCGCGCCTGTTACGGCCGATACGTTTACCGATCCGCACGAAGCGGAGCTTGTTGCGACAGAAGCCTTGGCGCTTGTCTCGATGCACCTGAACAAAGGGATGTCTCCTTTCGAGAAGGCGCGAAAGAATATGGACAAGACGAATGAAGTACTTGAAAAATTAAATTTGAAATGAGATGAAAACGAAATATCTATTGTTAATTGTGTGCATTGTGTGCAGCGGGTGGGCTTCGGCTCAGCGGCATAACCTCTTCGACAAATACGCCGATCAGGACGATGTGACCGTCATCAACATCTCGAAAGCGATGTTTAAGATGATGGGAGGAAGCTTGAAGAAAAGCTCCAACGCGAAAATCGATCGGGTCGATATAACCGGTATTGTCGATAAGATCGACAACCTGACGGTTCTAACTTCGGATAAGAGCGGGCTGAAAGAGAAGATGTATGCCGACTTCAGCGCGATGATAGCGAAAGATCGCAGCTACGAGGAGCTGATGCGAATCAAGGACGGTAAGTCGCGCGTGACGTTTAACATTAAAAAGCGCGGAGAGTTGATTAACGAACTGATTATGCTTGTCAACGATGAAGATGATTTTGTCATTATTCAGATTGCCGGCAGCTTTACGCTGAAAGATGTGCAGAACATTACGTCACATATACAATAAAGTAAGGCCCGGCTACGTTCAGTCTACAACATGATTCCGGAAATATGAGAAAAGACAAGATACTTTGGGCGGACGACGAGATCGATTTGCTGAAACCTCACATTCTCTTCCTCGAAGAGAAAGGCTATGAGGTTACGCCTGTCATCAGCGGACAGGATGCCATCGACTGCTGCAGGGAGCAAACCTTCGACATTATTTTTTTAGACGAAAATATGCCCGGTCTGACGGGGCTCGAAACACTCTCCACCATCAAAGAAATCGCTCCGACGGTACCGGTCGTGATGGTCACCAAGAGCGAAGAAGAAAGCATTATGAATCAAGCTATCGGAAACAAAATCGCCGACTATCTGATTAAGCCGGTCAACCCGAATCAGCTGTTTCTTTCAATCAAGAAGAATCTGCATAAAGACGATATCATTACCTCAGCCACGACCGTGAGCTACCAACAGGAGTTCGGGCGCATCGGGATGCAGATCGGCGATTCGTTGACGGCCGACGACTGGATGGAAGTCTATAAGAAGATCATCTATTGGGAGCTGGAGCTGGAAGAGAATCAGGTGCAGATGCAGGACATGTTGATTATGCAGAAGCGAGAGGCCAACAATGCTTTCGGCAAGTTTATCAAAAAGAATTATCTGGATTGGATACGCTATCCCGATCAGCGTCCACTGATGAGCCCGGACTTGTTTAAGAAAAAAGTCTTTCCGTTGTTGGATAAAGAAGAGAAAGTCTTTTTCATCCTGATCGATAACTTCCGGTTCGACCAGTGGCGCGTAGTGAAAAACTTGCTGTCGAGTTTCTTTACGGTCGATGAAGAGATGTATTACAGCATCTTGCCGACGGCGACACAATATGCGCGGAACGCGATCTTTTCGGGCTTGATGCCGGCGCAGATCGAGGAAATGTTTCCCGAACTTTGGGTCGACGAAGAGAGCGAAGAAGGCAAGAATATCAACGAAGAACCGTTGATCCGTACGCAAATCGAACGGTTCCGCAAAAAATATTCGTTCTCGTATCACAAAGTATATGACTCGCATTTCGGCGAGAAGCTGCTGAACAACCTGAATGAACTTATGCACAACCAACTTAATGTGATTGTGATTAACTTCGTCGATATGTTGTCGCACGCGCGTACGGAGAGCAAAATGATTCGTGAGCTGGCGCAAACCGAAGCGGCATACCGAAGCCTGACACGCTCGTGGTTCCAGCACTCTACCACGCTCGACTTGTTTAAAAAACTGGCAGACAAAGGATATAAAGTGATTGTCACGACCGATCACGGAACGATTCAGGTTGACTCGCCGATCAAAATTACCGGAGACAAAAATACAAGCACGAACTTGCGGTATAAACTCGGAAAGAACATGTCCTGCGACTCCAAGTATGTCTTCGAGATCAAAGACCCGGCCAAGGCGGGCTTGCCTTCTCCTCATCTGAGCACAAGATATATCTTCGCAACCAACGAGTCGTTTTTCGCTTATCCGAACAACTATAATTATTATGTCCCTTACTATCGGAATACGTTCCAGCACGGAGGTATCTCGATGGAAGAGATGATGATTCCTTTCATAACGATGCAACCCAAATGAAAACGCTTCATATAACAGACCTGAGCGCCATCCGTGAGGCGGCGAGAGAATTTATCGGCGATATGGAGACAGGAGGCCGCGCTGTCTTTGCCTTCTACGGAAAGATGGGCGCCGGAAAAACGACATTCATCAAGGCCGTCTGCGAAGAGCTTGGGGTAAAAGACGTGATCAACAGTCCGACCTTTGCCATTATCAACGAGTATGCCGTTCCCGCATCGGAACGGTCGATTTATCATTTCGATTTTTACCGTATCAATGAGATCGGTGAGGCGCTCGACATCGGAACGGAGGATTATTTCGACAGTGGGGCGTGGTGCTTCATCGAATGGCCCGAAAAGATCGAACCGCTTCTGCCCGATGATACGGTCTGCGTGACTCTTACCGAGCAGGAAGACGGCACGCGTACCGTCGTTTACTAAACCACTTGATAGAACTCGCGAATCTGCTCGACGATGTAGGCCTGCATGTCTTCCGTCAGTTCCGTATGCATCGGCAGCGACAATACCTCGCGACTTAGCCGTATGGCCTCCGTCATATCGCCGGAGGCACGGGCAATCCATTTATACGCTTCCTGCTCTTGCACAGCCATCGGGTAATACACCATCGAAGGGATGCCTTTTTCTTTCAGGAAGGCCTGCAAGATGTCTCGCCGTCCATTCTTCACTTGCAGCGTATATTGATGATAGACGTGCGTCGAGAAAGGCGACTTCGCCGGGATGCAAATACCGGATATCGGGCTCAACTCCTTGTCATAATATTGTGCGGCTTTCTGACGAGCTTCCGTAAAACTTTTCAGATGGCGCAGCTTGACGTCTAAGACAGCCGCCTGCAACGTGTCGAGGCGCGAGTTACAGCCGACGATGTGATGATGATACTTCTGACTTTGGCCATGATTGGCGAGCATCCGGACGCGCTCGGCCAATCGTTCGTCGGAGGTGATGACGGCTCCTCCGTCGCCGTAGCATGCCAGCGGTTTGGTCGGGAAGAAGGACGTCGTACCGATGTGTCCGATCGTGCCGGCTTTCTTTACCGTTCCGTCGGAGAAAGTATAGTCGGCGCCGAGCGATTGAGCATTGTCTTCGATCACGCCGATTTTGTATTTCGAGGCGAGCTTCATCACCGGCTCCATGTCGCAGGCCTGTCCGAAGAGATGAACGACGATTATAGCCTTCGTTTGTCGCGTAATGGCTTGTTCGAGTCGTTCCACGTTCAGGTTGAAGCTGTCGGGGCACACATCGACGAGGATCGGCGTGATGCCTAAGGAGGCGATCATCTCGGCGGCCGCAATGTAGGTGAACGCCGGGAGGATGACTTCGTCTCCGGCCTGTACATCCCATGCCTGTAAGGCCAAACGGAGCGCGTCCGTTCCATTCCCGCACGGGATTACGTAAGGCACTTGCAGGTAATCGGCCAAATGTCCGCAAAACGTCTGCACCTGAGGCCCGTTGATAAAGGCCGTGGCGTTCAGTACCTCTTTTACGGCTTCGTCGATTTCTGCTTCGAGCCGCCGATACTGGCTTTTCAGGTCGACCATTTGTATTTCCATCACTTCACTTCGCTTCCGGGTTCAACTGCTTTCTGAGGCATCACGACGGACAGGCTTCCGTCGGCGTTCTCGGCCGAGAGAATCATTCCTTCGGAGGTGATGCCTTTGAGCTGCCGCGGGGCAAGGTTGGCGATAAAGCATACTTGTTTGCCGACAAGCTCTTCGGGCTTATAATGTTTGGCGATACCCGATACGATCGTGCGCCCGCCCAATCCGTCGTCGATTTTGAACTGCAGGAGCTTGTCCGCTTTCGGTACTTTGGTACATTCCAGCACTGTGCCTACGCGGATATCGAGTTTGGTGAAGTCGTCGAACGCGATGGTTTCGCGTATCGGTGCGGCACGGCGCTCGGCTGCTTCGTTAGCCTTCTTCGTATCGAGCAGTTTCTGTATCTGCCGGTCGATGACGGCATCTTCGAGCTTCTCGAACAGCAATGCGGACTTGCCGAGCTGATGACCGGCTTCGAGGAGATCGACCGAGCCTAAGCGATTCCAATCGAAACGGTCGATGTTCAGCATTCGGTTCAGCTTCTCCATGCTGAAGGGTAAGAAAGGTTCGAAAACGATGGAGAGGTTCGCCGTGATTTGGAGCGCGATATGGATGATTGTCTCGACGCGTTTCATATCCGTCGCGGCGAGCTTCCACGGCTCGGTATCGGCCAGATACTTGTTGCCGATGCGTGCCAGATTCATCGCCTCGCGTTGTGCGTCGCGGAAATGGTACGTATCGAGCAGTCGTTCGACGGTTGCTTTTACATCGGCAAACTCGTGCAGCGTTTCGCGGTCGTAGTCGGTCAGTTCGCCGCAGGCCGGCACTTTTCCGCCGAAGTATTTCTCCGTTAAGACGAGGGCTCGATTGACGAAGTTGCCCAGAATAGCAACCAACTCGTTGTTGTTGCGTGCCTGAAAATCTTTCCACGTAAAGTCATTATCTTTCGTTTCAGGAGCGTTAGCCGTCAGGACATAGCGCAGGACGTCCTGTTTGCCGGGCATTTCTTCCAAATATTCGTGCAGCCAGACCGCCCAGTTGCGGGAGGTCGAGATTTTATCGTTTTCGAGATTGAGAAACTCGTTGGCGGGTACGTTTTCGGGTAGGATGAACGAGCCTTCGGCCTTGAGCATGGTCGGGAAGACAATGCAATGGAAGACGATGTTGTCTTTGCCTATGAAATGTACCATCTTTGTCTGGCTGTCTTTCCACCACGTTTCCCATTCGCCGTATTTTTGCGGGTCGGAGTCGCACAGTTCCTTCGTATTGCTGATGTATCCGATCGGAGCATCGAACCATACGTATAATACTTTTCCTTCGGCGCCTTCGACGGGTACGGGAATTCCCCAATCGAGGTCGCGGCTGACGGCGCGCGGTTGCAGACCCATGTCGAGCCAGCTCTTGCACTGTCCGTACACGTTCGATTTCCACTCTTTATGGTCTTCGAGAATCCATTGACGGAGGAAAGGCTCGAAGCGGTCGAGCGGCAAATACCAGTGCTTCGTTTTTCGCATGACAGGCGGATGTCCGCTGATCATCGACTTCGGATTCTTCAGGTCGGTCGGGTTGAGCGAGGTACCGCAACTCTCGCACTGATCGCCATAGGCATGTTCGTTGGAGCAATGCGGGCAGGTGCCGGTGATGTAGCGGTCGGCGAGGAACTGTCCGGCTTCCTCGTCGTAGTATTGTTCGCTTTCTTTTTCGATGAAAACGTTATTCTCATAGAGAGTCCGGAAGAAGTCGGAAGCCATCTTGCGATGCGTATCGGAAGTGGTTCGCGAGTAGACATCGAACGATATGCCGAAGTCCGCAAACGTTTTCCGGATCAGGCTGTGATAGCGGTCCACAATGTCTTGCGGCGTGACGCCTTCCTTCTTGGCGCGCAGCGTAATGGGTACGCCATGTTCGTCGGAACCTCCGATCATGAGCACGTTCTCGCCTTTGAGGCGGAGATAACGCGTATAGATGTCGGCAGGAAGATATACGCCTGCCATGTGGCCGATGTGTACCGGTCCGTTGGCATAGGGGAGCGCCGTAGTCACCAATGTTCTTTTGAAATGCTTTGTTTCCATCTTTTTCTTACTTTCGGGACGCAAAGGTAGTTAAAAAAGAACGAAGATGAGGAAGAGACAGGTCGGAAATTTACGACCGTCCGCGGTTCTTACGGCGTGAGGACGTTTGTCGCCATGGCTTTTCGCGTCCCGGACGGCGTGATGCACCGCCTCGGCCGTCGGGTTGCTCGGTTTTCCGCTCTTTTCGCCGGCCTTTCCCTGCGTTCGCGGAATCGTCGCCGCGGTCCATCTTCACGAAGATAGAACGCCCGTCGACTTCGTACTGATTCATGCTGTCGACTACTCGTTGTGCTTCGCCTTTGTCGACCTCGAAATAGGAAACCTTCTCGCGCAAGTCAATACGGCCGATCTCGACCTTGCGGCCGGGCACGCATCGGTTGATGAGTTCGATGACTTGGGCCGGGAAGAGGCCGTCGGCCTTTCCGAAGTTCAGGGTAAGGCGTTTGAAGCCGTTCTCGGCTTTCTGGGCGCGGCGACTCGAGCGTTCGGACTCTTTTTTGCCGCGAGCCGAGGGCTCGTCTACGTCTTCAATCTCTCCGGCGTCGCGGTAATAATCGATCATCCGGTTAAATTCGAGCGATATCAGGCGTTTGATGATATCTTCCTTTTCGAGCCATTCGAGTTTGCGGAACACGGAGGGCATGAGCGAAGCGATTTCTTCTTCGTTTACTTTCACTTTTTCGAGCTGGTCGATGAAGTAGAAGAGTTGCTTTTCGCAGATGGCGTCGCCCGAGGGCAGCGTGCCTTTTTCGAATTGTTTGTTGACGATTTTCTCTATCTGTCGTATTTTACTTTTCTCGCGGACGTGGCAGATCGAGATCGAGACACCCGTTTTTCCGGCGCGTGCGGTACGTCCGCTGCGATGCGTGTATGATTCCACATCGTCGGGCAGGCCGTAATGAATCACGTGGGTAAGATTGTCTACGTCGAGGCCTCGCGCCGCTACGTCGGTGGCCACAAGCAACTGCAAGTTGCGGATGCGGAACTTTTGCATCACGTAATCGCGTTGCGCCTGACTCAGTTCGCCATGGAGCGAGTCGGCATTGTAGCCGTCCTGAATAAGTTTGTCGGCGATTTCCTGCGTTTCTTTGCGGGTGCGGCAGAATACGATCCCGTAGATGTTGGGATAAAAGTCGACGAGCCGTTTAAGCGCGAGGTATTTGTCTTTGGCATGCACCATATAATAAAGGTGGCGGATATTTTGATTCCCCTCGTTTTTGCGTCCGATGATGATTTCTTTCGGGTCGCGCATGTATTCTTTCGTGATCCGTGCAATCTCCTGCGGCATGGTGGCCGAGAAGAGGAGCATGTTACGCCCCTCGGGTACTTCGGCCAAAATAGCGTTGATGCTTTCGGAGAACCCCATGTTGAGCATCTCGTCGGCCTCGTCGAGGATGACGTGCTTAATTTCTTGCAGGTTAACCGTGCGTCGGTTCATCAGGTCGAGCAGGCGTCCGGGCGTAGCCACGACAACGTGCACTCCTTTTTTGAGAGCTTTGATTTGGCTGTCGATGCTTGATCCTCCGTAAACGGGCAGAACCTTGAGCGCGTCGATGTATTTGGAGTAGTCGCTCAGGTCGCCGGCGATTTGCAGACACAGTTCGCGGGTGGGACAGAGGATGAGAGCCTGCGGTGTTTGTTTATGTATGTCTGTTTTTTGCAGCACGGGCAGACCGTAGGCCGCGGTTTTTCCCGTACCGGTCTGTGCCAATGCGATGACGTCGTTATCTTCTCCCAGCAGAAAAGGAATCACTTCCTCTTGTACCGGCATGGGGGCTTCGTAGCCCATCTCGCGGATCGCCTTCAAAATAGGTGAGGCAATCCCTAATTCTTCAAATGTTTTCAACTGATTTCTTTATTGATAAGGCCGCAAAGGTACGGATTAATTCGGAATATCGGGGTAGAAACGTTTTTTTTCTTCCTGAAAGTATCGAATTTCATCTTTTTTCATTATCTTTGTTGGCGTATGATGTATGGCGCTGTTTATCTGCGGTAAGCGTACCTCCGGAACGCGGCGCCGGAATCCGTCGGAGCGAAGCATCGGATTGCCCGAAAAGGCGATTGTCGGGATCCGGACATGAAAAACGCTTTAAACGATATCGGCGACGGATAAGGTAAATGCTGAGAAAATCCTCAAATACGGGCGCTTTTAGAGCAAACTATCGCGCGAGCTTTTAAAATCGTTGCTTTTTAGGGCTGACAGGTAGTGCACGTTGTTAAAATCGCCTCATTTAGGGGCAAACAACCGTGAAAATCCCGAAATGCGGCTCTTTTAATGCCCGACAAGCGATGTTAGCCCTAAAAAGCGGCTCTTTTGGGAGCAAACAAACGCGTTGGCCCCTAAAATCATTGCTTTTGAGGATTGGCAAGCAGTGTTAGCTCTTAAAATCGTTGCTTTTCGGAGCGGACAATCACGTAAACTCCCGAAAGCATCGCTTTTTATAATCGACGCGCGATGCAAGCCCTGAAAAGCGCCTTGGGCGGCAGAGAAAAAGAAATAACCGAACTTTGTTCAAAACAAAGTTCTTTAAATAGAATCGCTTATGAAAGGAAAAAGATTCGCAGTAGCCGGAATGACTCGATTTACGAATGCCCGGCACGTCCATTTTCACATGCAGACGTATGAAATGATTGGACAGTATGGATTCGACAAGGTGAATGTACCGTTGACATTGTCGGACGAGTGGAAACGTTGTATCGTCCTTGAGACGGAACTCAACAATCAAGCGCGCGCTCACGCCGATACGGCGCGCCTGATCCAAATTGATGCCGAGCGCGACAGTCTGACGACGTTCCTCTTCGGCGCCATCCGTAACGCGACCTCCTCGCCGTTTGATACCCACAAAGCCGCAGGCGAAGAATTAATGATCATCATCAGACCGTACAAAAATTTGCAGCGGCAGGCGCGTGACCGCCAGACGGCTCAGACGGAAGGGCTGATGCTCGACCTGAAGAAGCCTGAAAACGCGGCGCGCATCACGATCTTGGGGCTTGACAATACGGTGGAGCTTCTGGAGAAGTCGAACCGGAGATATCAGGAGATCAGAAGCGGACTGACGAGCCAGAAGGCGGCCGAAATGGTAGAGGGACTCTCAAGCGTTCGCCCGCAGACGGACGAGATCTATCATGCGGTAACCGATCGGGTGTTTGCTTCGTACCTGCTTACGCCCGACGCGCAGCGCAAAGAAGAAATCGGAGCATTGATAGACCGGATCAATCTATTCATCGCCGAACAAAAAGCGGCTTACAAGCAGAGTCAGGCGCAAAAGACGAAAGGCGACGAATAACGAGGCGAAGAAGTACGGTACGCTTCTTCGGTAAGTAACTGATTGGCGAGGGCTGATGCTCTCGGAGTGTAAAAATGGGCGAATTGCATGAAGTTGCAGTTCGCCCATGATGGTATCGGGTAGCCCGCGGCTATTTGAGCACGAAAGTACGGAGAATTTCCCTGCCGGCCGATTGCGCAGGGTTGTCGTTCTCGATTACGTAGCTGAACGCAAGCATGTATGCTTTCCCGTTTTTTACCCAGATGTATAATTCGTTTTTGGTCGTGAACTTACCCGGAAAATCTTGGGTGTAGACAACCATTTGACAGTCGCGTCCGGCGCGTTGGATGCGCTTGCTCTCAATAATGTTTTCACGAAGCATCTTCAGGGCGGCCTTGACATACTGGTCGAGGTCGTATCCCGTACCTTTCAGGCTTTCGGTGACGAGCGAGATGTTTTCGCGAAACTGATCGTCGGCGTCTGTTTGCGGAGAATAGATGAAAAACTCCGTTCCTTCCACATCGGTCTTCTGCATCCAGTCTTTCGGATAGCGGATGGTGTAATCTTTTCGGTCGATGACTTTCCAGTCGGCGTATAAAGAACGTATCCCTTCGTCAGACAAGCTCGTCGAATCCTGCTCGGCGGCGTTCTTCTGCCCTGCCTGGCCCGTTTTTTGGTTGCAGGCCGTGATCATGCAGAGTGCACAGATCCATAAAAAGTACTTTTTCATACGATTTGGAATAATAAAGGGCGGTAAAATCCTTTTTCAAGATTTCGCCGCCCTTTGGGTATAAAAACAAAACGATTATCGAATTACGTTGATAAAGGCCGAGTTCGTCGCGTATTTCGCGAATTCGAGATCGTTGGCTGCCTCCTTAGCCAGCGACTGTTTTTTACCGATCGCGGCTTTCAGATGATTAACCACGCCGTCCGCGTCGTTTGTGCGCGCGGCTACGACGGCCTTCAAATAATCCGTTACGGCATCCGGGCGCGTCACTGCGTTGAGTGTCTGCGACGCCTTGCTGTAGTCCTTCGTCATGATCTGAGCCAAAGCGGCGTTGTTCGTCTTTGCCGCGCCGAACGAGCTGACAGCCTTCGCGTAGTCGCCTTGTTCAAGATAAAGGATACCCAGTGCTTCGCCTAATTCGGCTACGTCCGAAGCGCCACCGATCAGTTGCTGAGCTTTTTCCTTATCTCCTCTCGTGAGGGCGATGAGACCGAGGTTGATGTTCGCTTCGCTGTTCGGTTTCACGCTGTTCGATTTGTTGAACATCTCTTCTGCCTTCTTCAGGTCGCCCGCGTAGAAGCGTTGCATCCCGATGTTGTTCCATGTACGATAATCGTCCGGGAACTGCTGGCTGGCTTTCGTATAGATCGCTTCCTTGTCCGTATCATTATTCGTCAATGTAGCGGCATACAGAAGCTCTTCCACATTGAGCGCTTTCGGATCGGTCTGAGCCAGACGGCTGATTTCTTCGTCCGATTTGCCGATGATTTCGATATTCGCCGTCAGACGCGAGCGACGGAGTTGCGGCAGAATCTCGTCGGCCAACGATTTGAATACCGACGAAATGTTCTTGATTTCGCGTTCGCGTTCTTCCGGGTCTTTGTACATCGACAGTACACGGAGCACCAAATCCTTGTCCTGCAAATTCGATTTCGATACCAGTTCTTTGAATCCTTCCCAGTCCTGAGCCGTATAGTTCGCATCAACGGGAATATCGATACGCTGTTTTTTCAGTTCGCCTTTCACGTAGCGGGTTGTGTTGGCTTCACGTTTTTCGGCCAGTGTCTCGTTCAGTTTCAAACCACCGTCGGGCGAAGCGTAAGCGGAAACTTCGACCGATACATTCTGGTTCGGAGCGTCGTTGGCACTCTTGATCCGGTTTTTCCAGTCGCTCAACTCGTTTTTCTTCAGCTCGTTCGAGCGAAGCTCGGCTTGCTGGATGAGGAACAGGATGTTCGCATCGTACGCTTCTTTGATGATGCGTTGAAATTTGTCTGCTCCGACGGCCGGGTTGGCTGTAGCAGCATTGGCAAGTGCCGAAGTGGCCACGACACCGTCGGCAATCTTAATGTCCGGCAGACGCACGACTTTATTTTTAATCTTGGCATCGAACGTCAGGTACAGCGCCGACTTTTTCATCTCCGGTTTGTATTTGAACGACGATTTCATCGTCACATTCCCTCCTGTGCCGTATGCGATGGTCTGGTTGTTGGCTCTCACCTTTTCTCCCTGATACGTATAGGCCGTACCCCATGTCTCGCCCGTGGCGTAACGCAATACCGGCGTAATCGTCACCACGGCGTTTTTGTTGAACCACTTCGCCGGATAGGCAATGTTGATGGTAACAGGTACCTGACCGCCCACTGCTTCGAGCGGCTGCGGATCAGCTTTGATATAATCGGTTGATAACGGCTTTAACTTCCCCGAACAGGAAGCCAGTGCAAAAATTACGGCCATTGCAAGGAATGGCAGAAAAATCTTTTTGTTCATGATGCGTGTTGTTTAATTTATATTTGTTTATATGTCTTCCAATAGCTTCGTCACGTCTTTCCCATGCGTCCTGAATACGGACTGCAAAACTAAGATAAATTCTCGAAATTCACATTCTTTAGATGCCCAAAAGTGCCGATTTAACACAAATTAAACCAGCTATTGCCCCAACACCTGCTTAGCCCTCGATATCGTTACGAAGAATTGTGTAATTTTGCGGTCGATTATGGATGTAACAGTCAAAGCTCCCAACAATAACATCTGTGCGGCTATCTCTTTGCCGGCTTCCAAAAGCATCAGCAATCGCGTGGCGATACTCAATGCTTTATCTCCCGCTCCGCAGCCGCTGTACAATCTCTCCGACAGTGACGATACGGCTGTGATGCTCGATGCGCTACGTACCGACTGCGAAACCGTAGATCTTCGAGCCGCCGGCACTGCCATGCGCTTCCTCACGGCCTACTTCGCTTCCCGACCCGGCCGGCGGACCCTCACCGGAACGGATCGAATGCGTAACCGACCTATCCGCGTGCTGGTCGATGCCCTGCGTATGCTCGGCGCGAAGATCGATTATCTGGAAAAAGAGGGCTATCCGCCGCTGAGGATTACCGGCAGAGACTTAAACGGAGGAGAAGTAACCCTCGACGGAGGTGTCAGCTCTCAATACGTCTCCGCCCTGCTGATGATAGCTCCCGCCACGACGCGCGGAATACGTCTGCACCTGACGGGCACCCTGATCTCCGAACCGTATCTCCGCTTGACGATCGCGCTCATGCGACAGTTCGGTGTCGCCGTCGAAGAAGAAGGGCAGACGTTTACCGTCCGTCCGCAGACGGTTCGTCCCATACCGTTTACGGTCGAAGCCGATTGGAGCGCGGCCTCCTACTGGTACGAAATAGCGGCCCTGTCGCAGACGCCGGTCGAGATCGAGCTGATAGGGTTGCTTCCCGACAGTTTGCAGGGCGATTCGGCCATCGCGTCGCTCTTCCGGTCGTTCGGCGTACAGACTGACTTTACCTCCGAAGGGCGTGTCAGGCTTACTCGACGAGCCGTTTCCCTGCCGAGCCGCTTCGATTATGATTGCGTACGTATCCCCGATATGGCTCAAACGCTTGCCGTGACTTGTGCCATGCTCCGCATTCCTTTTCGGTTGAGCGGATTGCAGAGTTTGAGGATCAAAGAGACCGACCGGTTGAGAGCGTTACAGACGGAACTGGGCAAACTCGGTGTCGTGCTCACAGAACATGACGGGAAGATCCTTGAATGGGATGGCAGCCGGTGCCAAGCCGAGCCGGAACCGGTCATCGCCACTTACGACGACCATCGGATGGCGATGGCCTTTGCTCCGGTCGCGTTGTGCCGCGAAGAAGGGATTCGGATCGCGAACCCCGAAGTCGTGTCGAAAAGCTATCCCCGCTTTTGGGACGATCTTCAGACCGCGGGATTTCAAATAACCTCTTAACCGGATAGATAAAATAAATGAAATGGTGATTATGTGGTATATTCTGTTAAGTATCGTCGTGCTGGGATTGGTTGCCGCAGGACTGGGACGATGGGAAAAATATATGCGACGTCGCAGGTATGAGCGCGGCGAGATTGAGAGCCTTGACGACGATGAGCCGTCGGCCGATGCCGCTGCTTCCTCAGGATGTTGCGGGCAGCATGAGCTGTGTGAACGGGACAGCCTGCTGGCGGCTGTCAGCCGGGCTGTCGAGTATTATGACGATGAAGAGCTGGATGCCTATCGCGGTACACCGTCGGACGCATACTCCGATAACGCTATCGAAGAGTTTCGCGAAGTCCTCTACACATTGCGTGAAGAGGAGGTCGCCGGCTGGGTACGCAGCCTTCAGTTGCGCGGCATCTTCCTCCCCGACGCGGTCAAAGACGAAACCTTCCTGATCGTAGGCGAACGAAGAAAATAACATAAGGCCAACCTCCGAAAGAGCGGCTATCTGCCAGACGAATACGGCAAAATCAATCTGCGACTTCAAAAACAAATCAGAAATAGAGAAAAATTTCTTTAATTGAATCGTCTATTCCGAAAAATATCGTATTTTTGTAACCTGAATAAGGAAAAGGTTATCATTCCTGACAAAGAACAAAGCAAAGAGACAAAATAAAACGCAGAACAAAGAGACAAAGAACATTATATAATATTTAATCAATTAATTCTTAAACGCAACATGGCAAATTTAGATTTAAGCAAGTACGGCATCAAGGGCAATTTCGAAATTGTACACAATCCGTCGTACGAAGTATTGTATCAGGATGAGATGAATCCGTCCAACGAAGGATTCGAAAAGGCAAAACTCACCAAAAGCGGCGCCACCGCTGTTTACACCGGTAAATTCACCGGCCGTTCGCCTAAAGACAAATATTTTGTAAAAGACGACGTTACCAAAGATACCCTCTGGTGGGACGGCACCATCAACCGTCCGTGTACGAAGGAAGCGTTCAATTACTGCAGAAGCCGCGTGGTTGAACAGCTCTCGAAAGCGAAAAAACTCTACGTAGTGGATACCTTCTGCGGAACGAACGAAGACACCCGCATGAAAGTGCGTTTTGTGATGGAAGTAGCCTGGCAGGCTCACTTCGTAACCAACATGTTCATCCGTCCTTCGCACTACGAGCTGGCGCACTACGGCGAACCCGATTTCGTTTGCTTGAACGGCTCGAAAACCACCAACGACAAATGGCAGGAGCATGGATTAAACTCCGAAAACTTCACCCTCTTCGACCTGACCGAAAAGATGCAGGTGATCGGCGGTACCTGGTACGGCGGCGAAATGAAGAAAGGTATCTTCTCGCTGATGAACTACTACCTGCCGCTGCGCGGCATCGCTTCGATGCACTGCTCGGCAAACGTGGGCAAGGAGGGCGACGTAGCCGTATTCTTCGGACTCTCCGGAACGGGTAAAACCACCCTCTCGGCCGACCCGAAACGCTACCTCATCGGCGACGACGAGCACGGCTGGGACGACCACGGCGTGTTCAACTACGAAGGCGGTTGCTACGCGAAGGTGATCAACCTGAGCGAAGAAAATGAACCGGACATCTGGCGCGCTATCCGTCGCGACGCACTGCTCGAAAACGTAACGGTCGACGACCAGGGCAACATCGACTACGCCGACGGCTCGACTACCGAAAATACCCGTGTGTCCTACCCCATCTACCACATCAACAAGATCGTGTTGCCTTCGCGTGCCGGACATGCCGACAAGATCATCTACCTCTCGGCCGACGCCTTCGGCGTATTGCCTCCGGTATCGATCCTCGACGACAATCAGGCACAGTATCACTTCCTCTGCGGATTCACCTCGAAGCTGGCCGGAACCGAGCGCGGCATCACCGAGCCGCAACCTTCCTTCTCGCCCGCCTTCGGCGAAGCTTTCCTCACGCTTCACCCCACGATGTACGCCAAACGTCTGGTGGAAAAGATGAACAAGCACAACGCCAAAGCATACCTGGTGAACACGGGATGGAACGGAACCGGAAAACGCATCTCGTTGAAGGATACCCGCGCCATCATCGACGCCATCATCGACGGTTCGATCGAGAAAGCGGAAAAGAAACACATTCCGATTATGAACCTCACCATTCCGGCCAAACTGGAAAAGGTATCCGACATCCTCGACCCGCGCACGACCTATGCCGACGCCGCCGAGTGGGAAGCCAAAGCCAAGAAACTGGCCGCGATGTACATCAAGAACTTCGAGCAGTACTGCGACAACGATGCCGCCAAGGCATTGATTCCTTCGGGACCGCAACTGGACTAATCCGTCCGTCTGCCTGAAGCAGTATAAAAAGAGGGTGTTCTTGCAAAAGAGCACCCTTTCTTTTTAGCGGTCGGCAGTCGGATTTCGGCATTCGTGATTCGTCCGTTGTAACTCGTTATTTTATAATCACAAGGGACACAAACGATACACGAGAAACACAAGTCAGCCTTTCAGACGTTTAGTTGTTCGAATGTTTTTCGTTTAAACATTCAAACCTGCCTACATTCTACAGTAATCTCCCGTCAAATAAAAAAGGGCAAGCCTGTCCGGCCCGCCCCTTCTGTATAATCCCATTTCATCAAGACGTCGATGAGTTACGGATTTTGTGCCACGTACTTATCGGCTTTTTCTTTCATACGTTTCGCACGTTTTTCGCTGTCGGGGTGCGAAGAGAACATCTGTTGTACGGTCGATGCCTTAGCTCCCTGCGACAGTTCGACGAGTTTATTCAGAGCGTTAGCCATGCCGTAGGGGCTGAAGCCGTTTTCGATGCATGTTTTAAAACCGTACTCGTCTGCCGCATACTCTTGTTTTTGCGAGAACTGTGCGCCCATGAACGATTTCGTGATTTCGCCCAGTTCTGTGTTCGAGAGTCTGGACACCGTATTGCTTGCTGCACCGGCGGCGTTGATGGCTGCCGAGGTCAGGTAAGCGTTTCGGATGGCATCTTTCACATCCGTACCTGCCACGTGTCCGATCTCATGGCCGATAATCGCCATCAGCTCGTCGTCGTCCATAATATCCATCAGCGAGCTGAACACGCGAATGCTCCCGTCGGCACAGGCGAAGGCATTGATATCTATCACGTGATACACTTTGAAATTGAGCGGGATTCCGTTTACCTCTGTCAGGTTTTCCGTCAGCCGTGCCAGCCGTGCACCGTATTCGGTCGATTCGTCGGCGATCGGGTTGTTTTCATCCATCCATTCCACCGATTTTCTACACAGCTCCATCACTTCAGCGTCGCTCAAAGTGACTGCTTTCACTACTTCTTTCGTCGCTTTTTCGGCTTTGTGGATATTGATACTTTTTCCGCCGATCTTGATCTGCGCCTGCGCACCCCATACGGTTGTGGCAAACGCTAAAAACATCATCATCTTTTTCATTATCGTTTCTATTTTAAAAAATCTCTTTAGAAACAAACAGGGAGCAAATTTTGTTCACATCCTGCCCACTACCCGCTAAGCCACTAATTTCCTGAAGCTAGTTTGCGTTTAAGGAAATATTGCCGTTGTGGTTCGGGGTAATGTTCTATGGCATAGCGCAAGGCGGTACGCGGCATCCGGAGCGCATGCCGTTCGAGGAAGCTCGTCAACGCCTCCCGGTCACGCTTGCCGACTTCGCGCAGCATCCACCCGACGGCTTTGTGTATCAAATCGTGCGGATGAGCCAGAAGCTTTTCGGCCAACGCGAACGTATCGGCAAATTCACCGTTTCGGATAAACGAGATCGTCGAGACGATCGCGATGCGTTGCTCCCACAGACACGCGCTTTCCGCCATCCGATACAAGATATCCCGCTCTTTATCGAGCAGATACAATCCGACGATGGTGGGGCAAGTCAGGTCCACCAAATCCCAGTTGTTCGCCCGATCAGCATGTTTCAGGTAGAACGCGTAAATTTCCGAGCGTTCCTTTTCGGAAGCTTTTTTGAATCGTTCCGTCAGGATCAGCAGGGCGCAAAGACGCGCCTCATGATATTCGCTTCGCAGCAGCTTGCGCAACTCCGGTATGGGGGTCTGGAGATTCGCCTTGGCAATGCTGCGGATATGCGGCACGACGACCCCGATAAATACGTCGCCTTCGCCGTACTGACCGGGGCCTGTCTTAAAGAACCGTTGCAGATGCTCCGCCTTGTCCGGTGTGCCGACAGACTGTAATTCCGCAAGGATAAATTCGGCCGTCATGGACGCAATACACGGCTGACGGGTCGGTCGTCTTCAAAGAATCCGATGACGTTATCGCTGACGGCCCGCGCCATTTTGATGCGCGAATACGTGGTCTGCGTACCGATATGCGGCGTAAGCACGACATTATCCATGGTCAGCAGTTCGGGAGACGGACGGTCGTTGAACTCGAACACGTCCAACCCGGCTCCGTAGATTTCTTTATTCTTCAATGCTTTAATCAGCGCCTTTTCGTCCACCATCGCCCCGCGTGCCGTATTGATCAGAATCGCCGTAGGCTTCATCTTCTTCAATTCCGCCTCGCCGATGATATGGTGCGTTTCGGGGGTGTACGGAGCATTTAGGGAGACAAAATCCGACTGGGTAAGTAGTTCGTCCATCGTAACGTATGTTGCCTCGGCCGTCGTTTCTTCATGGAGGTCGAGCCGACGACGGTTGTGATAGATCACCTCCATACCGCAGGCTCTGGCACGCTTGCACAAGGCTTTCCCGATACGTCCCATCCCGATGATGCCGAGGGTCATGTCCGTCACCGGCATCCCTAAGTTTTCGAGCGTGCCTCGTTTCATTTGGTCGCCGAACCGGCGTACTTTACGGTCGCATTCGGAGATACGGCGAGCCGTATCGAGCAAGAGTACGAGCGCGAGGTTTGCCGTCGGCTCGGTCGTAGGCGCCGGCGTATTCGTCACCGTGATCCCTTTCTCCAACGCATACGCGACATCGATATTATTATACCCCACGGCATAATTAGCCACCAGTTTCAGTTTGGTCGCCCGATCGATCAACTCCTTATTAACGGGAAAATCCAACATGGAGCAGAGCACATCGTACTCCGGAATCATCTCCATTACCTCATCGTACGTAAAATCCTTGCCTTTCGGCGGGAAGGTCACGTCATACCTGCTTTCCAGCTCCGCAAATCCCTCACGGAACATGTCGTACGTAATCAATATCTTCTTCATGATCATTTAAAAAACGGTTTACTGTCGGACAAAAATACACAACATCCGTTGAATGCCATGAAGTTTTACTAATTTTGTTGCCCTAAAGAAAGAAAAAATGGCATTGAACTACATTTGGATCGGCTTTATCTTAGTGGCTTTCCTGGTCGCTTTGTGTAAACTGATTTTTCTTCAGGACACCGATGTTTTTACGCAGATCATCTCTTCAACTTTCGATTCGGCACGAATGGGATTCGACGTGTCCATCGGACTGACGGGTATTCTCTCTCTCTGGCTCGGATTGATGAAGATCGGCGAGAAAGCGGGTCTGATACACGCCTTTGCCCGATTCGCGTCTCCCGTCTTCGGAAAACTGTTTCCGGAGATCCCCAAAGACCACCCGGCCGCGGGCTCTATCTTTATGAATATCTCGGCGAATATGCTGGGGCTCGACAACGCCGCCACACCGATCGGACTGCGTGCCATGCAGCAATTGCAGGAGCTGAACCCAAAGAAAGACACAGCCAGCGATGCCATGATCATGTTCCTGAACATCAACGCATCGGGACTGACAGTCATCCCGATTACGATCATGATGTATCGCGCCCAGTACGGCGCGGCTAATCCGTCGGATATCTTTCTGCCGATCCTGCTTACCACGTTCGTCTCTACGCTTGTGGCCATTATCGCCGTCGGCATGGTTCAAAAAATCAATCTCTTCCAACGCAACTTGTTGTTTTTCTTTCTGGGCGCGTTCGCCTTTATCGGCAGCCTGGTATGGTTCTTCCGCTCGCTTCCTCAAGAGAAAGTATCGCTATACTCGACGTTGTTCGCCAACGCGCTCCTTTTTTCCATCATCTGCGGATTCATCGTTTGCGGAGTACGGAAAAAACTGAATGTTTACGACGCTTTTATCGAAGGGGCAAAGGAAGGCTTCCTCACCGCCGTAAAAATCATTCCTTATTTAGTCGCGATTTTAGTGGCCATCGGGGTTTTCCGAGCTTCGGGAGCAATGGATTACCTCGTCGAAGGACTCCGTTGGTGCGTAACGTCCGTGGGATTGGATGCCACGTTCGTGGGAGGCGTGCCGACCATGCTCATGAAACCGTTGAGCGGCAGTGGAGCGCGAGGCATGATGTTGGATGCGATGGGAACGTACGGTGCCGACTCGTTCGTGGGGCGGCTGGCCTGCGTGGCGCAAGGCTCGACGGATACGGTCTTCTATGTGGCGGCCGTGTACTACGGCAGCGTGGCCATCCGCAACACGCGACATACGATTTCGTGCGCGCTGCTGGCCGATCTGGCAGGGGCGCTCACCGCGATAGCCATGACGTATTTATTCTTTTCAGCATGATCACTTATCATACAGACGATGTAAAAATGCCCGTATTCCCCAAGCGGAAGACAAGCGCTTGGATTAAGCAGGTAGCGGCTCTTCACGGCAGAACAGTCGGGGATATCGCCTATATTTTCTGTTCGGACGAGAAGATTCTCGACGTAAATCGTACGTATTTAGAGCACGATTATTATACGGATATCATTACGTTCGATTATTCCGAAGGCAATATCATATCGGGCGATCTCTTTATCAGCCTCGACACGGTGCGTACCAATGCCGAAAAGTTCGCCGTGGCGTACGACAGCGAATTGTACCGGGTGATCATCCATGGCGTGCTGCATCTGTGCGGGATCGACGACAAAGCCCCGGGCGCCCGCGCCGTGATGGAGCGATACGAGAACGAGGCGTTGCGACTGCTCGACACTTCGCCGGCTACTTAAAGAGCTTATAGAGGTTGATCACCGGAGATACGTCGTAAACGGTTTTCCATTTGCCCTCGAACGGATCAAACTCCCGCCCGACGGTGCCATAAAGCCCGAATATCTCGTTGAACATCGTCGTAGCAGAGATTCCGTAACCGGTATGAGGCACGAAAGGCGAAGGCAACATGGAGCCGTGCCGCGCATTATAGTCCGCTCCCATCGAATATCGGCCGTAAGCTCCGACGGTAAGCCATGAACTTACCTGATACGATGCCATAAGGTAACTCACGCCGTCATAATACGGGCGATGACCGAAATTATGAGTATATCGCATCGCGTAAAAACCGCTCTGAAGAAGGAACGACTCGTTGATGTGGGCTTGAACAGCGCCCCCGGCCTTATATACGTCACTCACCCCCGGCGAGAGCTCCCTCTTGTTATACAAAAGAAACCGAACTTTCTGATCTACCGGATATGATCTGACATTCAGATAATCGGCTATATTCATCGTACTAAGCAAATCATAATAAGAAGACTCCCAGCGAGCACCGTCCTGATCAAGTTTCATCTTTATCTCGCTTTTTCTTTCCATCTCCGGCAAGACCGGAGCTCTTAGATTCAATTTCGTTTCATGTTCTTGCGCATGTGCCGCAGCAAGCAGAAAAAAACACAAACTCCCTACGCCCAAGAGTTTTCTTGTTATCCCGACGAATAGCGGCATCCAGCCTTCGCTCAGTTTTGTAATTTTTGTGATCGTAACCATGGTCTTATTTTTTAAACACTTCAAAAGTAAACAAAAATATCGAATCACCAGCTCGCGCCGTCATTTATTTTCGATTTTCTTTCAGGCAAATGCACAGTCGGGCAATTCATGACGACCGGAACACGCCCCCCCTTACCCGACACATACAAAAAAACCTGACATCAAACAGATGAACGGCATAACAACCGCTTATTACGGACACAATTCAAGCGCTTCGCGTATCATATCCTTACTTCTCCTAATACATTCACCCTGTTTTTATAAGCCGCTGTGCGAGATTTAAAGAAAATCCTTTAATTTTGCGGCACAATTAAGAATTATATAAAAAACGTTTAATGGTCGGTCATGCGCCGTATAATAGCGATACGACGGACAGTCAACCGAATCAAACAGTGAAAGTATGGATTATACATTCAGGGAAATCGAGAAGAAATGGCAAGAGCGTTGGTCTACAGAGAAGACTTACGAAGTGAAGGAAGATGACAGCAAGCAAAAATATTATGTATTGGACATGTTTCCTTATCCTTCGGGAGCAGGATTGCATGTAGGACATCCACTCGGATATATCGCTTCAGATATTTTTGCACGTTACAAACGTCTGCAAGGGTTTAACGTGCTTCACCCGATGGGGTATGATGCGTACGGATTGCCGGCCGAACAATATGCCATTCAAACCGGTCAACACCCCGAAATAACGACGGAAAACAACATCACCCGTTATCGAGAACAATTAGATAAAATAGGTTTTTCGTTCGACTGGAATCGTGAAGTCCGCACGTGCGAACCGGGTTATTACCATTGGACGCAGTGGGCTTTCCTGCGGATGTTCGGCAGTTACTACTGCAACCGCGCCCAGCAGGCACGCCCCATCGAAGAGCTTGTGAAAGCGTTCGAAACGAGCGGTACGGAAGGGCAGGATGTGGCTTGTACGGAACTGCTGACGTTCACGGCTACCGATTGGAAGGCGATGAGCGAGAAAGAACGACAGGAGACGTTGATGAATTATCGTCTGGCTTACCTCGGAGATACGATGGTCAACTGGTGTCCGAAGCTCGGCACGGTGCTGGCCAATGACGAGGTGAGCGAAGGGCTTTCGATACGCGGCGGCTATCCGGTGGAACAGAAAGTGATGCGTCAATGGTGCCTGCGGGTATCGGCCTATGCGCAACGGCTACTCGACGGATTGGAACGGATCGACTGGACCGAATCGCTGAAAGAGACGCAACGCAACTGGATCGGACGAAGCGAAGGAGCTCAAATGTATTTCCCTGTTGCCGAGAGCGACAAAAAGATAGAGATTTTTACGACACGTGCCGATACGGTTTTTGGAGTCACCTTCATGGTCCTTGCTCCCGAAAGCGAATATGTATCTGTACTTACGACCGACGAACAGAAAGCGGAAGTAGAAGCTTACCTCGAATCCGTCAAACGACGCACCGAACGCGAGCGGATCTCCGACCGACGCATGACAGGCGTCTTTTCCGGTTCATACGCCATCCATCCGATGACGAAGGAACCCATCCCGGTCTGGATCAGTGATTATGTGCTGGCCGGATATGGCACCGGAGCCATCATGGCCGTTCCGGCGCACGACGGCCGCGACTATGCCTTTGCCAAACAGTTCGGCCTCCCGATTATCCCGTTGATCGAAGGGTGCGATGTTTCCGAAGAGAGCTTCGATGCCAAAGAAGGCCAAATGATGAACTCCCCGATGGCGGGTAAAGAGTTGCCCGACGGTTTAGTCCTCAACGGACTGAATGTGCCCGATGCCATCGCAAAGACCAAGCGGTATATCGAAGACAAAAAAATGGGTTACGTCAAAACCAACTACCGCCTGCGCGACGCGATTTTCAGTCGCCAGCGTTATTGGGGTGAGCCATTCCCGATCTATTACGATGCGGAGAGGATGCCGCAACCGATACCCGAAGAGTGTTTACCTCTCAGACTGCCCGATGTCGATAAATTTCTGCCGACCGAGACCGGCGAACCTCCGCTCGGACGCGCAACGACATGGGCTTGGGACTCCGAGCAACGGCAAGTCGTAGAAAACTCAAAAATTGATCACCGCACCGTATTCCCACTCGAACTGTGTACCATGCCCGGGTTCGCAGGCTCATCGGCCTACTATCTCCGTTATATGGATCCGCACAACGACAAAGCCCTCGTCTCACGGCAAGCGGGCGAATACTGGCGCAATGTCGACTTGTACATCGGAGGGACGGAGCATGCCACGGGGCACCTTATTTACAGTCGCTTCTGGAATAAATTCCTGTACGACCTCGGCGTTTCGTGCGAAGAGGAACCGTATAAAAAGTTGATCAATCAAGGTATGATACAAGGACGGTCCAATTTTGTCTATCGCATTGTCGGGACGAATCGATTCGTCTCGTTTCATTTGAAAGACGATTACGAAGTGACGCCGATCCACGTAGACGTGAACATCGTCGAAAACGATCAACTCGATATTGAGGCTTTCCGAAACTGGAATCCCGAATATAAAGACGCCGAGTTTGTGCTTGAAGATGGCCGGTACATCTGCGGATGGGCGATTGAAAAGATGTCGAAATCGATGTTTAACGTCGTCAACCCCGACGTCATCGTCGAGAAGTTCGGCGCTGATACGCTGCGTCTCTACGAAATGTTTCTTGGCCCTCTCGAACAGTCGAAACCGTGGGACACGAACGGCATCGACGGGGTTCACCGCTTTCTGAAAAGATTGTGGGGTCTCTTCTACTGCCAAGCCGGCGAATGGGGTGTCACCACCGACGAACCGACGACCGACGAACTGAAAGCGCTCCACAAACTGATCAAAAAGGTAACGTATGACATCGAATATTTTTCATACAACACCTCCGTCAGCGCGTTTATGATTTGCTTGAATGAGTTGACAAGCCTGAAATGTCACAAGCGCGCCATCCTCGAACCGCTGTTGATCGTCCTCGCACCGTTTGCTCCGCATATCGCCGAAGAGCTTTGGCATGTGCTCGGCTACACAACGACCATCTGCGATGCTCAATGGCCGTTGCACGACGAACAGTACCTGATCGAAAGCTCGGTGACATACGCGATTTCGTTCAACGGCAAGACGAGGTTCAGCCTCGAACTGCCGGCCGATCTGTCGCGCGAAGAAGTGGAGAAGACCGCTTTAACGCATGAGAATTCGGCACGATGGATCGAAGGGAAAACACCCAAAAAGATCATTGTTGTACCTCATAAAATTGTAAATATCGTACTATGAAAGATTCGATTCGAAAAGTTTATTATCCTTTGAAGGACTATCTCCTGATCTGTCTCGGCACAGCCATGTACGGATTCGGATTCAATGGTTTCATTCTCTCTAATCAAGTAGTTACTGGAGGACTGAGCGGTATCGGCGCTCTGATCTTCTTTGCAACGGGGATACCGGTCTCCACCTCTTACTTCGTGATCAACCTTCTGCTGCTCGCGATCGCATTCAAAGTATTAGGACTTAAATTCCTGCTGAAAACGATTTTCGGTGTCGTCGCTCTGTCATTCTGGTTCTGGTTCTTCGAACAGTTGTTGGATGGTAAACCCATCATGGAGAGCGGCGAAGTATTTATGTCAATCATCATCGGCGCTTTGATCTGCGGTACTGGCATGGGGCTCGTATTCTCGGCCGGCGGCAGTACGGGAGGCACTGATATTATTGCTGCTATCATCAACAAATACAAGCACGTATCCATCGGTGCGGGGATGGTCTTGTTAGACCTTGTGATTGTGAGTTGTTCGTATTTTATTTTCCAGAATGTCGATAAGATTGTACTCGGGTTCGTGGAGATGGGAATCAATTCGTACATGCTCGACCGCATCCTCAACGCCAATACACAATCGGTGCAGTTCCTCATCTTTTCGCGCAAATATGACGAAATCGTGGAGCGCATCATCAAAGACCTCGGACGCGGATGTACCATCCTCAACGGCGAGGGCGGCTATTCGCATAAACCGATGAAAGTGATTGTGCTGATTGCCAAGCGACGCGAAAGCGTAACCATCTTCCGTCTGATCAAATCGGTCGATACTCAGGCATTCATTTCACAGAGTGTCGTACGTGGCGTATACGGTGAAGGTTTTGATCCGATAAAAGCATAGCCATACAATTTTACGGCTTGAATTGCGTTCTTCTGACATTGAACCTTTGCCGAACATCAAATGTTTTAAAAAGAAAAAAGAAACGCAGTGAAAACATTGGTATTTGCTACAAATAACGAACATAAACTTCGGGAGGTACGCGCCATCATGCCTCCCGACATGGAGATTCTGAGCCTCTCCGATATAAAATGCTCCGACGAACTGCCCGAAACGTCTTCTTCGCTCGAAGGCAATGCAATGCAGAAGGCGCGCTACGTGAAAATAAAGTTCGGATACGATTGCTTCGCCGACGATACCGGGCTCGAAGTCGATGCGTTGCGCGGTGAGCCGGGTGTCTATTCGGCACGCTATGCCGGGCCGGAGTGCGACAGCACGGCCAACATTCGCAAGTTGCTCGGCAACCTTACGGGGAAAGCCAATCGCAACGCGCGGTTTCGGACTGTGATCGCATTAATTATGGACGGCAGTGAGTACCTGTTCGAAGGAATGATTTACGGACGCATCACGCAGGCCATGCGCGGATCGAACGGATTCGGATACGACCCCGTCTTTGTACCCGACGGATACAAGCAAACGTTTGCCGAACTCGATGAGAACGTGAAGAACGGTATCAGTCACCGTGCGCGCGCCATTCGTAAACTGACCGGTTTCTTGAGCGGGATGTAAAACGGCAAACCGTTACTGCAAGCAAGAAAGAGCGAACTCAACCCTTTTAACGAATACAAAACAATCAACAGCAATGAACATCCGATATTTGATTATTTGCTTGCTGGTTATCAGCACCTCCATCCGCTCACAACAGAATGAGAGATGGCGCACGCATCTGGCAAGTTACAACACGACAGCCGTAGCCGAAGCGGAAAACGACGTATACGCCATGGCCGACGGTACGATCTACAGCTACGGCAAGAACGACAACAACGTGAAGATGTACACGAAGTTGAACGGATTGAGCGATTCCGACGTCAAACTGATCCGTTATAACACGGTCGTTCACACGCTGATGATCGTTTATTCAAACGGCAACATCGACCTGATGAGCCGCGACGGGATGTATAACCTGCCTTATCTCAAGAATGCGGGCAACATTCAGGATAAGACGCCGAACGAAATTAACTTCGTCGGAGAAAAGGCGTATCTATCGACCCATTTCGGTATCGTGGTGATTGATATGAAAAAAAAAGAGGTCTCCGAGACGTATAAACTGGGTATGAAAGTATATTCCTCCTGCCTGCACGGAGAGATGATTTACGCCTCTACCGAACGAGGCCTTTACACGGCTTCCACAAAAGACAATCTGATGGATTTCAATAACTGGAAGCAGCTTCCGACTCATGGCGCGGACTTTGACAGCAAGAAAATCGTTCGGATCGGTATCTTTCAGAACAAACTTTGCCTCTGTATTCTCGGCGCAGGCCTCTACTACCGGGACGACAGCGGGCAGTTCATACCCTTTCGGAAACAAATTTACATTGAAGGAATGACGATTCAGGGCGACCGCCTGCTGGCTCATACGGGTGAAGATATTTATATCTACACGTCGCTCGAAAGCCCTCCCGACATCGTCTCGCCCGGGACTGTTAAAGATGTATCCGCGCTCAAAAACACAAATACATACTGGGTAGCATCCGGCACGAAAGGGCTGATCGGCATCCGGCGTAAGAATGCGAATACCTTCGAAACATTTGTTTCGGGACTGAATATCGAGGGGCCTAAACGAAACTATAATGATCTTATGTTCATTGAAAAAGGGAAACTATTAGTTGCCGGAGGGACGTATACTCCTACGGCACGAGGATATAGAGCAGGGACTCTGATGTCTTATGAAAACGGAAAATGGACAAATTTCGATGAAAGAGCTGCAGCAAAAGTAATCGGTTACGACATTCGCGATTTCTTAGACATTGCTGTCGATCCGGATGATTCAAATCATTACTTTGTCTCTTCTTTCGGAGAAGGGGTTGTCGAAGTGAAAGACAACACGTTTGTACAATTGTATAATCACAAAAACACACCCTTACGACCAGCTCTTGAAACGGAACAAGAACATTACGTGCGTGTGGGGGGGATTTGTTTCGATAAAAATAAGAATTTATGGATGACAAACTGCAGTACTCCCAATGGCATTGTTGTACGGACAGTTGATGGAAAATGGAAGTCTTTATATTATAACGGAATAAGCAACGCTACTTTTATCGGTCGGATCATGATTACCTCAAAAGGGCACAAATGGGTAAATATCCCACGTGGAGGCGCTGGGATTCTGGTATTCGACGATAATGGTACACCAACAGATCCTTCTGACGATAAGTCGAACTTCTTCTCCACATTAATCAATGCCCGGGGAGAAGCATTGAATGTAAGTAAGTTTTATTGTATGGCCGAAGACCTGAACGGAGAAGTATGGGTCGGCACAGACCATGGGCCGGTGGTCTGTTCATCACCCGAAGAAGCGATCAAAGACTCAAAAAAGTTTTTCGGAAGTGTGATTGTACGCCCCAACGACGACGGATCGAATGGGATATTTCTGGACAGCGAAGAAATCAATGCCATCGCCGTAGACGGTGGAAATCGCAAATGGATCGGCACCGGAAGCTCCGGTATCTTCCTCGTTAATCCTACAGGAACGGAAACCATCCAACATTTTACGGCTGATAACTCCCCGCTTCTTTCCAATCATATCCTGAGCATTGCCATCGATCATAAAACAGGCGAAGTTTTTATCGGCACGGACAAGGGCATCATCTCCTACCTCGGCGATGCCACGGAGGGCAGCCCCGACTATTCCGAGGTATACGCTTTCCCGAACCCTGTTCGCCCGGACTTCGATGGTAGCGTGACGATTACCGGCCTGATCGCCGACTCGAACGTCAAAATTACCGATCTGAACGGCAGCCTGATTTATCAGACAAAATCAGCCGGCGGGCAGGTGATGTGGAACTGCCGCTCACATAAAGGGCAGCGTGTAGCTACCGGCATCTACCTCGTTCTGGCATCCACCCCGCAGGGAGCCGAAAGTGTGGTGACGAAAATCGCTGTCGTCAAATAGACGACTCCATCAGAATAAAATACGATAACGAAACAAGAGGACTTTTAGGCTTCGTGTGTGTTCAATCGGTAAAGACCGAACACGAAATCACTGGGATGTTCTTTCAGATAATCGTCTTCGAATTGGAAAAGGCATTCCAGTATTTCACGTCTTCTCTTATCTGGATCGGCAAAATGAAAAGCAATGTCTTTTAACGCGAAAGCCAAGATGTTGCCACCAAATGGTTTCTCTTCTATCGTATGATAATATTCATGTACGGCAGGCATGATATTGGCCGAGTCTACCGCCTCCGACGGATCTGCTAAAAAAACTCGGAACCAACCTGTACCATAATAACGCTTTTTATACAACGACGTCTTGTAACGACGGCGATACGGTTTGTCTATCAACCCTATCGCCTGATTGATCGCTTGTATTTGCACACGAGAAAATTGAAATCGCGTCGCCCCAACATATTCGTTGACCAAAAGCATTCCTTCCGGCTTCAGGCATTGCTTAATTTTTTCCCCCAATAACGTTCGGACATCACAAAAGTGATGGAGAGAATTGTTGAACATAACCATATCGAATCGCTCGGAAGCAAAATCATATTCCTCAATGCTCTTACAGCAAAAGCTCAGATTATGCAGTCCTTTTTCTTTCGCTTGAAGAGCTGCCTCATCCAAATTTCCCTGATTGATATCAAGGCAAACGATCTCCCTGAAGAGTGGACAAGATGCTAACATCAACTCATGCTGACAATATCCTGCCCCCAAAGACAGCACACGCAATGGTGATTGAGCACCGGAAAGATATTTATTAATGAAATAGGATTTGAAATCAATTTGTGAATCACCGGTTATCATTCGGTTCCAGCGTTCTTTGATTAATGGTATTTCCCACCAATTGGAAGTTCCTCCCAACGAAGCATCGAAAGCACTAATGGATTTCTTCGTGCTGTTGAACGTCAGTTTGGATAAAAGAAAGCGAATGCCCCGTTGATGCAACTTTACATACACATCAATCATATCTTCCCATGTAATCCAGCGTTTCATAATGATATTTCCGTTGTCAATTCATCTGCTTTTTGGCATGCAAACAGTATAATTCCCATGATTACACCAATAGATAATTTTTTCTTCATACTAAAATAATTAAGATTAAAATGCGGGGCAAATATATAAATAAATTTATACCAATCTGATTTTCGAGCAAAAATAAGTCAAAAATCGAGGTTCCTTCTTGAAATAACCGGCAGTAGTGCCGTGTTCCATAGCTTCCGCCTGAAGCTTTCGTCTCAACATGTAAGGGAAGCGATCGTTACCGTTAAGCGCTCCGATAACGATCATTAAGCCTTCGGGACACTTCCGTTAACTTGAACCACAACAAGGCAAGATTGTCATCGTCTCTGCATACGTTGCTTGCATCTTCAGCGAACCTCTGGCCGGAAAGTTATCATGCTGTTTTTTATGAAAAGACCGTTTTTTTATGTAGATTTGTCCGTTTGAAAAGCAAGAAAACAATGAAAGCAGCGAATTACCATTTTGCAGAAATGATTTTCCGTCAGGCCGAGAAGTACAAAGACCGGACGGAATTACTTCATCGTGAGCCTAAGGGCGGAAAATGGCTCAAAATTTCATGGGCAGAGCTGGCCGATCAGGTTCGTCTGACTTCACAAGCCATGATCGAATACGGGATTGGTGTACAGGAGAACATCGGCGTCTATGCACAGAATATGCCGGAATGTTTCTTCGCCTCGTTCGGCGCTTACGGCATCCGCGCCGCAGAGGTGCCGATGTATCCGACCAGCTCGCCCGACCAGATTGCCTATATCATCCGCGAAGCCGAGATACGTCTCCTCTTCGTGGGCGAGCAGCAGCAATACAACAACGCCTTCAAGGTACAGCAGGAAATGGGCGATACGCTGAAGAAACTCGTGATCTTCGACCCGAATGTGGTACGCTATCCGGAAGACCGGACATCGGTCTACTTCGACGAATTTATCCGCCTCGGCGACAATGCGCATGCCGAGACCGGCGCGAAAATCCGCCGCAACGAAGCCCTCAATGAAGATATCGCCCTGATTGTCTATACTTCCGGCACAACGGGCGAGCCGAAAGGCGTCATCCTCACACATGCCAGCCTGCGCGAAATGATGCGCATCCACGACATCCGCCTGCCGATGGTCAACGACCATGACCTGTCGATGTGCTTTCTGCCGCTCGTGCATATCTTCGAAAAAGGCTGGGCTTGCTTCTGCCTCTACAAAGGAGTACGGATGGCGATCAACCAGTATCCGAAAGAGATTCAGAAAACACTGCCCGAAATACGCCCCACGCTGATGTGCAACGTCCCGCGGTTCTGGGAAAAAGTGTATAGCGGCGTACAGGAGAAAATCGAACAGTCGCCGCGAACCATGCAGCGACTCTTTCGCGACGCGATCGAGACGGGACGGCGCTATACATTCGAATATCGGAATATCGGCCGGAAAGCGCCGTTAGGGCTTATGCTGAAATATCACCTCTACGATAAAACGCTCTTCACGATGGTGAAAAAAGCCGTCGGCCTTCAGCGCGGAGCCCTCTTTCCCGTTGCCGGAGCTCCTCTGGCCGATAACATCGCTTCTTTCCTTCTGTCGATAAACATTCCGATCATCTACGGATACGGCCTCTCCGAAACAAGCGCCACCGTATGCTGCTATCCGACGAAGGAATACATCATCGGGTCTATTGGCAAAATCATGCCCGACCTCGATGTACGCATCGATGAGACGACGAACGAAATCCTCGTCCGCGGCAAGACCGTCACAGCCGGATATTACAAGAAACCGGAGGAGACGAAAAAGGCTTTTACCGACGACGGCTTCTTCCGCACGGGTGATGCCGGCCGCCTCGAAGGCGATACACTCTATTTCCTCGAACGCATCAAGGACCTGTTCAAAACGTCGAACGGGAAATACATCGCTCCGCAAGCCATCGAAATGAGTCTGAGCGGCAACACCTACATCGAACAATGCGCCGTCATCGCCGATGAGCATAAGTTTGTCAGCGCGCTTATCGTACCGGCTTTTCCGGCGCTCGAAGCCTACGCCCGCAAAAAAGGAATCGCTTACAGCGATCATCGCGAACTGATCGGGAAAGAGGAAATCGTCCGGCTCTTCCATTCGAACATCGAAGAGTGTCAGAAGCATTTCGCCTCGTTCGAGAAGATCAAACGCTTTACCCTGCTTGCCGAGCCCTTCTCGATGGAGAACGGCGAACTGACGGATACACTCAAGCTGCGTCGCAGCGTAATCGCCCGTCGCTACGCCGCCCAGATCGCCGCTATGTATGAAGAGTAAACAGAAAAGCGTACCTTTGCAAACGATTGATTAGGCTAATGAAGCAAACAGGATGCCGGCACAAACCCAACAGAGGTGCTATGACCGGCGATAAAGAATAATGATTGAACTTTTCTATACAGGTGTGATTATCGGTATTCTGGTCTCGGCTCCGATGGGGCCTATCGGGATGCTTTGTATTCAGCGTACCTTGTCGAAAGGACGATGGCACGGGTTTGTCAGCGGCCTGGGCGCCGCACTATCCGATGTGATCTATGCGGCCATTACCGGTTTGTTCATGGGACTCGTTGTGAATTTCGTGGAAGCTCATCAGCAGCCGCTCCGGATATTCGGAAGCATTATGCTGGGCGCTTTCGGATATTATATCTTCCAGAGTAATCCGGTGAAGCAGTTGAAGAAAAACCGGGAGCAAAAGATGTCGTTCGTTCAGGATTTTGTTTCCGCTTTTCTCCTGACATTTAGCAATGTGCTGATTGTGCTTCTCTATATCGGACTGTTTGCACGGTTCGCTTTTGTCTTTTCGGCCAGCGTATGGGATGTGCCGAGCGGACTGGGCGGCATTGCCGCAGGAGCCATCCTCTGGTGGTTTTTCGTCACCTATATTGTCTCCAAGCTCCGGCGTTGGTTCAATATCCGCGGCATCCGTATCTTGAATCAGATTGTGGGAGGCGTAATCCTCTCGCTCTCAGTTGTCGGAATTGTCTATGCGTTTATCGAATAAGGCAGCGAACATTTATCACTGCCATAATTTTAACTTCATGTTTTATCTTTTATTCAAGGGCCTCAAAGTGAAGACAAAACGAATCATTGACCAAGACCCTATGAAAAAACAAGAAAACAATCTATATAACGACTTCTTTTCAGAATAATCTTCTTCTGTCGGGATGAATAAGACTCCCTGAAAGAATAATATTCCAAAAAACTTACTCCATATTCATTCTTTGACTACTTCCAACCCCTTCTTTCATTTTTTAGCTCTATTTTTGCCGAGATTTTACAGAAGATTATCATTACAATATCAAGAACAAAAGAATGAAGAAGCAAACTCAGGCAATCCATACCCGATTTCAACGTCGGGACACCTATAATGCGCTCAGCATGCCGGTCTATCACACGGCATCCTATGAATTCGACAATGCAGCCGAGATGACGGATGCTTTTTGCGGGCGAACAGACGCTCCGGACTATTCCAGAGTGATGAATCCTACCGTGACGTTTTTCGAAAACAAAGTAAAGTCTCTTACCGATGCCGCCGAAGTCATCGCCTTCACCTCCGGCATGGCGGCTATCAGCAATACGCTACTGGCCATCGCGGCAGCTGGAAAGAACATTGTCACCTCACGCCATTTATTCGGCAACACCTATTCACTGATTACCAAAACGCTATCTCGCTTCGGAGTAAATTCCAAACTATGTGATCTGACCGACCTCAAGTCTGTTAAAGACGCGGTAGACGAGCATACGTGTTGCATCTTTTTAGAGATTATTACGAATCCGCAGATGGAGGTGGCAGACCTGCGCGCTCTTTCGCAAATAGCCCGCGAAAAAGGAATTCCCCTGATAGCAGACACCACTCTTATCCCTTTTACAGAATTCAGTTCGCACAAACTTGGAGTAGATATTGAAGTTGTTTCCAGCACCAAATATTTGTCGGGAGGCGCAACGTCCATTGGCGGATTAGTCATCGATTATGGCACATGCGCAGGATTCAGCAAACGCATGCGTACCGAAATGTTATTGAATATAGGCGCGTACATGACTCCCCATGTGGCCTATATGCATACGCTCGGTTTGGAAACATTGGATGCACGCTACCGGATACAGTCCGCCAACGCGGCTCTACTGGCGCATAAAATTCGCACCTTGTCGGAAGTCAGACACGTCAATTATGTCGGACTGGAAGACAATCCGTACCATGCCTTGGCACAGCAGCAGTTCGGGCCTACGGCAGGCGCTATGATGACCATCGAGCTTGAAAGTCAAGAGGTATGTTTCAACTTCATCAACCGACTGAAATTGATCCGTCGTGCCACGAACCTGTTTGACAATAAAACGCTTGCCATCCATCCTGCGAGCACCATCTTTGGTTTGTTTTCCGACAAACAGAGGCAAAGCATGGATATACTCGATACGACCATCCGACTTTCTATCGGTCTGGAGGATGTGGATGATCTGTTTGAGGATATCCAGCAAGCCTTGACCGAGAAAAAAGACGGAGCGGCAACTTGAAAAGAAAGGAAATCATGGAAAAATATGATTTTGACAAAGTAATAGACCGAAGGATAACAGATGCGCTGAAAATTGAAGTCTTGCAGGCACGGTATAGAGAGACCGACCTGCTCCTTCTTTGGGTCGCGGATATGGGTTTCGAGACTTCTCCGGTCATTACGGATGCCTTACACCGGAGATAGGAGCACTCCCTGTTTGATTGGTCCGAACGCTATGCCTGTGGGCTGTTGGACAAAACAGCAAATGCGGTGTGTCATAACGGGCGTACTGCTTCGTTGCTTGCGGAATGTGAGCTCGGTCACATACATTAGTATGCTCCCTCGCTCTCATCCTTAGCGCCCCCCAATTTCACCCATTCTTACACACCTAAAGAGGGTGTGCCCAAACATTGCGTTTTGATACACCCTCTTCGTTTCGGAGTGATTCGCCTTTATCCAATTAAAAAAATAGCATCGGCATTTATCCCTTAACTATCTTATTTTTTAGAAGCCAATAAATATCATATCTCTGATAATTTTACTAGAAACAAGCCTGAATTATTTTTTAGTAAATCGTACTATTTCTCCAATCCATAATACGAATGAAGTCGCCCCTATAATTATACCCCAATCTTTTAGAGAAAGTGGCACAGTGCGGAATACTTTTCCTCCAAATTCAACGATTAGGACCTGACCAACCAAAATCACAATTGCAACCAGAATAAACCCGATACAGTTTTTTATATTTGAAAAAGCAGACTTTCGTGTAAGAAACGCTTTTGCGTTAAACATATTCCAGAATTGTAACATGACAAAGATAGTAAAGAAACGTGATAAGTCATATGGGTTAACTACTCCATTCTCTGTGAATATAAATAATAGACCCAATAAAAGTGCAACGAACGAAAAACCAACAAATAAGATATTGAATCGCATTGCAGGTGTAATGATAAAAGCGTCATTTTTACGCGGCTTATTATCCATCACTTTCTCATTAGGGGGTAATGAAGCCAACGCTCCGGCAGCAAAAGTATCCATAATTAAATTAACCCACAGCATTTGAGTCACAGTAAGAGGCAATTCATAACCCAATATCGATCCAAGCAGCACGATAACCAAGGCTGCTACATTAATGGTTAACTGAAACAGAATAAAACGTTGTATATTCTGATAAAGTGAACGCCCCCACATAACGGCCGAAGCTATACTTTTGAAGGAATCATCCAGCAAAGTAATATCACTGGCTTCTTTAGCCACAGATGTGCCACTACCCATTGATAAACCAACTTGTGCATAGTTTAGAGCAGGAGCATCATTAGTACCATCTCCCGTTACAGCAACAATTTCACCTGAGCGCTGTAATAACTGTACGAGTCTTTGCTTATCGGTTGGACGTGCACGGCACATTATTTTTAGATGTTTTATCCGTTTAAGAGCTTCTTCATCCGACAGTCTTTCAAACTCTGTTCCGGTAATGATGTTATGAAGTTTATCGCTTTCATTCCATATTCCAATTTGACGACCAATTTCTCTCGCGGTTCCCGGTGTGTCTCCGGTAACAATTTTAACTTGAATGCCTGCATTTAAACATTCATCTACTGCCATAGGAACATCTTCACGAACAGGGTCAGAGATTGCTGTAAGTCCCAAATATGTAAGATTTATATTGACTAAATTCCCATTTTCGAAGCGAGGCATATCATCTTCAATAATTTCATAAGCGAATCCAAGTATTCGCATAGCTTGATTCTGGTATTGTAATAATAACTCTTCTATTTGCTTTTCTGAATCGGAAATAGATTTCTTACCTGATTTAAATAGTACATTATCTGATTTTGAAAGTACAATTTCAGGTGCTCCTTTTACATATAGCACTTTCTTATTCAATAAAGGAGAATTAATCAGTGTTGCCATATATTTACGTTCGGTGCTAAAGGTTAGCTGGTCAATAATTTCGACACTTTCTCGTATATCCAAATAATTGACTTGTTGATTATATAGCCACAATAACAATGCCGCTTCCGTAGGATTACCTATAGATTTAATTTTTTGTGGTTGGGAAGAATCAAGATAAGCAGTTGAATTGACAGATATACTTTCTTTTATGAGATTACTTAACTCGCTATTTGATAAAGATTGATTATCAAGAGCAAAGAATTGAGTTTCATAAACCTTCATCTGATTTTGAGTAAGCGTACCTGTCTTATCAGTACAAATAACAGTAGTAGCTCCCATTGTCTCACAAGCATGCATTTTTCTAACTAAGTTATTGTTCTGAAGCATTCGGCGCATACTTAAAGCCAAACTTAGCGTTACACTCATTGGTAACCCTTCAGGAACAGCCACTACTATCAAGGTTACAGCTACCATGAAGTATTGTAGAATACGCCCAGCAGCATCTAAACTAATCCACGATTCTGTATGCAATGGATTTATTCCGAAAGCAAACCCCATAACAGATAAAACAATGAAGATTCCTCCTCCCAGCCCTATCCATTGTAACCAACTTCTTTCATCAATACACTGGGGAACTTCTTTAGTCTTTCCACATAATTCAAAAGCGTCATAAATAATAGGAACCCAAACTTTAACAAGTACTACCATTGCGGAAACAAGTATAATTCCAATCGAGCCAAGTTGTGCCATTGTAAAAGTGGTCGTTCCTAAACATATATCTTTAATAAACAAAGCAAAAAAGGTAAGAGTGGCAAGAATAAATCCAACTACACCTATAAATTTAGCCAGCTTGTCAAGTTGTTGGTTAAGAGGTGTCTCTTCTCTTGTCATTTCTGTTGATTTTTCAGCAACTTTTCCATATTCAGTTGAATCTCCAACTCTCTTTATCTCTAAAATTCCATGTCCATCCATCACTTTGGTTCCACGCATCGCCCAATTAGATGGATAGGTAGCTTCCGATTGGAAATCGGAGGGATTGGTTGTTTTATCAATCATTGGTTCACCGGTCAAGCATGATTCATCTACTTGCAAGGAAACAGCCTCTAATAACTCTCCATCCGCAGGTACTTCTTCACCTGTTCCAAGAATTACAATGTCGCCAACCACGATATCTTTTTTGGGTACTTCACAAACAAGCTCATTTCGAATTACTTTTACCAAAGCATCATCATTAACTTGATTTAATACGTCGAATTTCTTGTTGGCATCTAATTCAAACCAGAAAGCAACACCCGTTGCCAAAAATATTGCACAAAAAATACCGATAGTTTCAGCAAATTCCCAATGCACAAAGGAAATTCCTAATGATAGAAATGCTGCTATTAACAATATCCGAATGATGGGGTCTTCAAATTTTTCCACAAAGAGCCTCCATAAAGGTTCTTTCTCTGGTGGGGTTAATACATTAGTACCATGTTTTTCCCTGCTCTCAAGTACTTTTTCATTGGTTAAGCCTGTGAAATGATGTTTTCGTTCCATGATGATGTTTATTTTAGTTATTTGTAAGTGATACGATAGCGACTCTCCCCCCTTCTTCTTTTAGAAGCAACAGTCTCTTTCCGTTGGTGATTTCCACCATTGAGCCCACTGGAATCAATCTGTCCTCCGTCAGATCCTTTAATGAAGATAACTTCTCGTTAACAAAGAACCATTTGTTATTGAAATAAGAGAAATATCCAACCCTTGCTTTTTGTGCATCAGTTAGCTTTTCATTCCTAATTACATTTCGGTTGGAATGCCATTGATGCAAAGTAGAATTATTGTAAACAACCAATCGTTGATTATCCGGTTTCCAAACACTTGGTTTGAACTGATAGAAAAAATCCAACACCGGGATTGATTGATTATATTTTGTTCCGCAAAACGGACAATGGGTATCTTTTGTATTATTATAAATAAACCATTTTTGCCCGCATCTCGGATTACTACATTGGAGCTTCAAATCATTGGTTTTAATCAGTGCATGCTCCCAAGCATCTGCAGTAGGTCTTTCAATCGGGTTATGTAAACCTTTAATAAATGCTTGGTCAAATAGTGCCTTTAAATATGGCCCTGTGATAGTATATGGAGTTTTCTTCAAATCTGTCCAGGGATAAAATTTTGTGAGGTTATCACCATATTCTCGTTTGAAATTCCGATTGCTTGCATCTGTTGGATGCTCAATAAACAAAGCTTTTGAGCCCATCAATAAATCTTCTTCTTCCTCAGACTCTACAGCTCCAAAATAATTGCCACCACGAAGAGGATGCCGATAGAGCAAATACATGTATATTAGTACAGCCAAAGCATGCAAGTCTGTTAAGCGATTCGGTAATTTTCTGTTTAGGTCATTTTTGTCTAAATGTTTTGTCGCTAACACTTCAGGAGCTATAAAATCAGCCGTTCCTATAACATCAGGAGGAAATAGACCCGGCACAACAAGTCCATCGATATCAATAATAGCAGCTGTTTTACTTATCGGGTCAATTAATACATTTTTATAGGATAAATCAGAATGAGCCAAGCCTGCTGCATGTAATCTTTTTACTCCTCTAGCTATGTTTACACATATCTGAAAATAACTTAGCCAATTCCCCAATTCGGATTCATCCAATTTCGACTTGGATTGAATGACCCTGAATTTTGCACTCGCAAACCATTTTCCTTCTTTTTCTTTTCCTTTTAATAGGTCATTGTTTGCATATCCTTTTTTGAAAAAAAAATTTCGGCTATAACACGGAACAATGATTCCCACTTTTTTATCTGCTTCTACTACATCTGTAGGCCAAGTATATAGGTTTTTGTAGTAGCTCCCGCCTTCTTTGTTGAAGAAACTGTCAAAATACTGGGTCACAATTTTTTTTAATCGTTCCCTGGAGTTAAAATCTTGTAAGTCTCTATAGAAAGCAACCACATAAGACTTATCCGGACTAAAAAAAACATCTTTCATTCCTCCCCGCATAGGCTCTCCATTATCTACATATTGATACGTTTTACCCGTAATGATTGACGAAACAGTTCTTGTGTTCATATTCGTTCTTTGATAAATTAAAAAATGACAGCTAAGGTTCTATCATCATGATTCCCCGGACTCCAAAAGTTCATCCATTGTAGCAACTGGCCCTCTATTTCCTTATTATCAGGATTGAACTCAACCTTTACACACTCTTCATTGTTCCCACTTAAATCACTTAAAAAATCCATCCACTTTTCGTGTTTCTCAAGGTTTGCTTCCACAACAAACTTAGGATCATAAATTCCGTCAGTCATCAAAAACAGATAGGAAAAATCTGGAATAAGATGAAAGTTGAACCGAGAAGCCATTGGGTATTCACTGGAATGAAAAATTTCAGATTGAGTAATGAATCGTGTCCCTCCTCCAAATTCACCAATATCCAACCAGTTAAGCAAGGATACCTCTGTTTGATTCTTATTCATTACTGCAATTGGACAGTCTCCAACACTAAAAGTAAGAATAAGGTATCCTAACTCATACCTTTTATACAAAGCGAATATTAGAGTTGAGTGAAAATAATCCAATGGACTTTTAGCCTTCGGATTATTAAATAGTTCAGGGTTATCCTGATAGGTTTTTATTGCTGCTTCCCGGATTTTACTATGTGCAAATGTGGTTGCTTTGTATAAAATATGTTTTGACAAAACTTCCGATTCTCTCCATATCGCTTCATCTTTAGTTTGGATAAACTCCTTTATTTTGTGTTCAAATTCTTTATCAAGATTGAGATCTTCTGTTTGTTCAAAATGGTCAATCACGGCATGGCAAGCAATTTTTGATCCTTGCCTTGATAAGGTACAACTTCCAGCGCCATCGGCAACAGCAACTATCGACCAACCAGTATTTTTATAGTATTTGAAAGCAAAATCGTCATCGCGGAAGGAACCGATATTCTTATGAGAGCGGCCTCTCTTAGAAGCAACAACAATATGCTTTTCTCCTAATTGACTGAAATTATAGTCATCATCTTTTTTCCAAAAAACAGCACTTTCATCGCTCGGAATATCTTTCCAAAGTGTTTTAGGGTCAGGATTAATGATAAGGGAAATTACTTTTTCGTGTAAGAGCTCATTTTCGCTTTCTCCTTTTACTTTAAATAATAGCCTGATTTTAACATCACCGCTTTGTATGGGAATTCCTGTAATTGTTTGTTTTTCCTTATCGTAAGTCAACCCTGATTTAGAGAATCCATCAACATCGAATTCAGACAAGTCTGTTAACTTTAATTGCTGAAAATCAATTCTTGCCTGATATGGCTTGTTAACAGTTGCATTCGGTATGCTAATTTGTTGTGCAATAATGTCTTCTATCCTATTTTTTAATTTCCATTTATCCATTAGCATGTTCTGAATATCAATAATTTGTCTTACAGCTGCTATATTTGAGTTGCTTTCTATAAACTCATTTAATAAGCCAATCCTATCTTGCTGTATAACAACTCCTTTTGTCTTAAAAAGAGATTGAATGTATGATTTTGCTATTTCCATCTTATCCTTGTGTTCTATTGACATTAATGCCACCTTCACCGAGTCCATAAGTTCCTTGGCTTGCGCACCAAGGGCAAGTACTGATTTTTTCGCTACCAATACAATGAATTTTTCCACAGCCACATACTGCAAAGGCGAATTGATTTCCACACCAAGGACAAGTCGGTGCACCGATTAATTTGTCGGTATTTATTTTATAATTGGGTACAGATTCCTCTGAAAGTTCAAAGTATGAATTATCGACTTGAAAAGCTCCGACTAGCCTGTAATTAAGCCCTATATCTCCCGAATCATGTACAAAAACATTTTTCCTGTATTTCATCAGATAAGGACGCTTTGTATTTTGACATTTTGCAGCTAATATTACAAAGTTTTCATCTACTCTTGGTTTTGAGATTTCTTTTGTCAAGTCAATTCTGGAAATAGTTTCTCCATCTAATTGGGCTAGTTCAAATCCTAATGTATTATTCTCAACGCTTGCGCTACTAGTTTTAATCGAATCGGTAACCCATTTGAAAAACTGCTTGTATGCAGAAGCGTCGGTATTTCTGAATTGAAGCACATTGTCAGTTAATTCACCAAGTAGATGGTTGTCTGTTTCATCTCCAAATGAAACAGCGATTAAATTTGCCGCCCTTTGCCAGTTACTTTTCCATTCTGCTATTGCTGGCTTAGTTTCATCGGTAGGCACACCATCCGTAAACAAGAAAACAATAGGCTTCCAATCACCTTTTTGTTCAGTGGTTGTTTTGATTGTATTTTTCCGTAGTTCATACATTAGATGCCCTAAACCATTGCTCAAAGAAGTACCACTTCCAATCGGAAATTTTGGAGGGTAGAAATTAACAATCTCTTGCAAAGGAATAAGTGTTTTTGACCGACCTGCAAATACAATAATGGAAACCCATACTGTTTCTATGGCATTGGCGTCTGTTTTCAATGCTTGAATAATGGTTTCTAAGCCTTCTTCCACCTGCTGAACAGGTGTTCCCACCATTGATTCGGAAACATCAATTAAAAAATATATTGGTAATCGTCTCATAATATTTACACATTTAAAAATCGGACATTTATATGACTAAATGTACTTCTGATGGAGCTGGAGGGAGTGCTACCATATCTGTTACTCCCATACTCTTATTTCCTTGCTCGATTGTATCCGAGACCCATCTGAAAAACTGTTTTAAGGTATTACTGTCAGAAGTCTCTAAATGCACTACTGAATCACATAACTCGTTCAATTTGGAATCATCAGCCCAATCACCCGCAGCACACCCAATTATCGCTCCAAAATTCAACATCTTTATCCTTGGAATCATTTCTGAATATAATTGTAAATCCGAGGGTTTTCCATCTGTAAAGATGAATAATAATGGGCGCCAATCACCTTTTTGTATAGGAGTTCCTTTTCTCACGTCCATAGAGACTTTCTGGCATAATAGCTCAAGAGCTTTCCCTGTGAAAGTTGGGCCACTTGGAGGGCAAACAATTTCAGGTAATTGCAGTGAGGGCAGCTCTGTTAATGGTAAGATTTCTTTTATCTCTTTATCAAATGTAATAATGCTTACCCAAAGCGTTTCCGATGCGCAAGCATCGGAACGCAATGAATTTATCATGCCACTTAGCGCATTATTAAGGGCTTGAATAGGTTCTCCATTCATTGACCCGGATGTATCCAACAGAAAATAAACCGGCAGTCTCCTCATTATACGACGATATTTAATTCCGAAGGAGGAGGGGGCAGTTCATTCAATCCGACTACTTCTTTGCCACAATCTTCTATTTTTGTTGATGAAACACCAATGGAAGCAGTAACCCAAGCAAAAAATTTGGAAATACTTTGACTGTCGGCTGTATCCAAGCTGACTACATTGTCTGTAATCTGTTTTAAAATATTTGTGTCTGCTCCACTACCAGCAGCACAAGCAACAGTGAATGCTATTTTCCGCTTTTTTAATTCAGTCAAGCCATTTTGCCAATCATCGGTTGGATTCCCATCAGTCATTATAAAAACCAATGGCTTCCAATCACCTTTTGTTTCTGAGGTTGTTTTAGCGACTTCATTGTCGATACAATTACTGACGAGTTTCAAGGCTTCACCCAAAGCCGTTGTTCCACTTGCCTTTATATCCACCATCTGAAATGACCCTAAATCAGTTAAAGGAATAATTTGCTTCGCGGAACTGTCGAAGGTGATAATACTTAAGAAAGCTGTTTCTTGCGCTTGCGGGTTTTGCCGTAGCGAACTTATCATGACTTGTACACCGTTTTTTACAGCCTCAATCGGTTCACCACACATGGAACCAGATGTATCTAATAATAAATATACAGGAAGTCTTCTCATGGTTTCTGAATTATTGGTAAATATATTTTCTCAGGATTTCGACAAAACTGTCTGTCTGGTATGGCTCTCCAATAGCTCTGAATTTCCAACCGCCATCTTTCCGATATGCTTCAGCAAAAACCATCGAGCACATACCGTTCATTGTATAATCACCTGATAAATTATACCTTGTAATCTCTTTTCCTCTCGCATCAACTGCCCTGATAAAAGCGTTTTCAACCATCCCGAAATGTTGATTTTTCTGTTTCCCTTGATAAATAGAAACGACAAATAGAATTTTCTGAAACTTTTCATCCAATGAATCCAATTTAACAATGATTTGCTCATCATCCCCATCACCGTCTCCAGTTCTATTGTCTCCTGTTAACCAAATATGACCCGAAGGGTGTTTCATTGAATTAAAATAAATAACATCTCCCTGATATAAAATAACCTGTCTTCCACCAACATGAACTGTCCGTCCAAGATCAGCCACTTTTCCATTGCGATCTAATAAGAATGCAATAGCATCAAGATCATACTCATCTTCTCTCTCTCCAAAAAGTTTTCCTAATAATCCGCTTCCTTTTTTACGGACATCCCAACCCAGCCCGATTGTAACAGAAGATAAATTATACACGTCTTCCCCTTTATCATTTTTGCGCAGATCGATGGTCTGACCTTTTTGTAAATTAATTGCCATGTTTTCTCATTTTATGATTTTTCCTTTATAATATTTCGATAGAAAGAATGCCAAGTCTTCTTTATAACCAATTCCAGATGCTTCAAATTTCCATTTACCATCTTTTTTATAAAGCCTCCCGAATTCAACAGCTGTCTCAATTGAGAAATCCTCTCCTAATTCGTATTTTGCTATTTCTTTACCAGTTGAATCGTCAACGATCCGGATGTATGAATTGCGAACTTGTCCATAGTTTTGTTTTCTTTGTATCGCTTCATGGATAGTTACTACAAATAAAATTTCATTGATACGACTATCAATTTTTGACAAATCAACCTCGATGGTTTCATCATCTCCATCCTCACTATTACCTCCTGTAGGATCATCTCCTGTGTGATGCAAAGCCCCATCCGGAGAATCTGTATTTCCATAAAAAACAAAATAAGGTTCCGATGGTATTTGTCTGTTTGTGTCTATCATGAATGCAGAAGCATCCAAATCAAAATCAAAACCAGTCCCTTCGTTTGGATTCCACCCTAATCCTACACTCATTCTTGTTAGGCCAATATCTATTTTTTGACCCTTTTGTAAGTTAATTGCCATAACACTTTAATTTAAATTATTAATAAGTATTTTTTTATACCTCCTCTTCTTTAGAGGTGGTACTCAAATAGACTTTTTTTGTATTATATTGGTTATTGGCGTCTTGTTGCTTTTTTTCGATTTTGAAGAAGGATTTTAAAACAGATTTGTAAAACAATAACAAGGAAGTATTTTTATATTATTTGTAATTGAACACAAAATCAATCGATATTTATCTATTGCATCGATTTTAAATATATTTTTTTTAAACATTTGTGTAAACACGCTGAAAAACATGCTTTTTTATTGAGAAAAAAGCAAAAGTTGCATCTCATGTAAAAAAATACATTTATCAGCAATCTATTATTAAAAATTATTTTCTATCTTTGCGGAGAATTTATTTTTCTGATAAAGTACCACCTCTAAAGAAGAGGTAGTCCTTCTTTTATAACTACTATAATGCTATGACTTGAGCATTTGCGTTATCTATAATAGACTGATCCATAGAAGCCAAATAGATACGTGTTGTTTTTTCGTCCTCGTGTCCCATCCCTTCACTGATAACTTGCACAGATATCCCTTTTCGAAATGCTATTGTAGCCCATGAATGCCTTGCTACATAAGAACTCAACGGTTTCTCTAACTCCATCATTTCAGATAATCGTTTCAATCGTTTATTGTATGTGCGCAGGTGGCTGATATAATTACAGTTCTTTTTATTGTATATAGGAAGTATGTAGTTATCTATAGTTAGGTACCTATACCTCTCTATGATTTCTTCAATACATTTCTCAATTTTAATAGACAAAACTTGTTTGGTCTTGCTCCGAGAATAAATGATATAGCCATTTTTAAGGTTACTTTGTCTGAGATTAGCCATGTCTATAAAAGACATGCCTCTTGTATAAAAACTAAACATGAAAATATCTCGTGCTATTTCTAAATTGACTTGCTTAGAAAGTTCAAGTTTGCACAACTCCAAAATTACAGATTCATTCACAGCCTTTTTAGATGTTTTGTCAACACCTGTATAGACATCTCTGAATGGGTTATTTGAAACGGCCACCCCCTTGCGCATTGCCTGATTATATATTGACCTTAATGATCTCATATAACAAGAAACAGTATTTCTGCACACATTATTATTTATCAAATAAGCTTCATACTTGTTGATTAGCACGTTGTCTATCTTTTTAATCCAAATGTCTTCTCCACGCCTGAATCTGGAAAAACTCCGATATGCTGTCTCACATATCGATGCCGTTTTAATTCGATTTTCAGATTTTAGCCTTTTAATCTGACACTTTATAAAAGAAAAAAAATAGCCATCAAAAGAATTATTTACATAATGTTCTACTAATTCCTCTATTGTATACTCTCCTCTGTTTTCTAATACAGATATTAGCTCATAAATCTGTCTAATCTCTTTTTCTAAACCGTCTTTAAGGGTCTTTAAGTAAACGCCTCTCTCACTAGATGATTTATCTGCTACCACAGATTCTAAATGAGTATCCCACTCGCAAGGGAATAGACGAAAACGAGTTGTAATCAGTTTGGTCTTACGACTATGAATTAATTGAAAATAAAGTACGCCTTCCTTATCCTTAATAGTCGATTTTCTGAATTTTATTTTTACCGAAGTCATTTCTTTTACTCTTCCTTGAAACGTGTTTTTTCAGAATTATTCAATATTCTATCTTCCTAACATTCACACCGCTATAAAACAGCAAATCCCTGATAATGCTCGATTATCAGGGATTTGCCTCGGCGTGATTCGCCTGGGGCTCGAACCCAGGACCCCATCCTTAAAAGGGATGTGCTCTACCTGCTGAGCTAGCGAATCTACCTTGAAGTACTTTTTTAATGCGAGTGCAAAGGTAATGCTTTTTTTTAGAAAAACAACTAATGCTGCAATTTTTCCAGATTTCTTTTTTCATTTTCATATCTTTGCCTCTAAATATGTATATAAAATGAGAAAAATCATGATTCATCAGCGGATGATTATTTGGGTCGCATGTCTTTGCTTCGGTACACAGACGCTCTTCTCCCAGTCCGTTCCTGCTCCACTGAAACGTTTCTTAGACAAACCGATGGTTCGAGGAGCATCCGTCGCATTGATGGTGAAAGAAGTAAACAAAGGGACTGTTGTATACGAGTATGAAAGTGAACGTCAGCTGATACCTGCCTCAGTCATGAAAACCGTCACGGCCGCCACGGCTCTCGAGATACTGGGTGAAGACTTCCGTTTCGAGACGTCTGTTTCGTACGATGGAGAGATTCGTGACAGCATCCTGCGCGGCAACTTATACCTTTGCGGAAGTGGAGACCCTACGCTCAACTCGTCCGAGCTTGATACCCCGAAAGACAGTATCCTTAGACTCTGGTCGGCAGCCATCCGCAAGGCCGGCATCCGCGAAGTTACGGGAGCGCTGATTGTGGACGAAAGTATTTTCGATACCGAAGGCGTATCGATGAAATGGATGCGTGAAGACCTTGGAAGCGAATACGGACAGGGCAGCTATGGGCTGAACATCTTCGACAATCGGTTCCGTCTGTACCTTGAAAGCGGTGTAGCCGGCACAACGCCGACGATTAAATACTGTGAACCGGACATGCCGTCTCTCACGTTTCACAACTACGTCAAAGCTGTTCCGGCACCTGCCGACAGTTGCTTTATCACAGGATTTCCTTTCTCCGACGAACGTTATCTTTACGGTGCGATCCCCGCGCGCCGCTCCCATTTCAAGCTGACGGCCGACATTCCCGATCCGGCGCTTTTTGCGGCCCGCTACGTCCATGCTTTTTTTCAGCGCGAAGGTATTCGTATCCAAGGCGCTCCTTCATGTCATCGCATTCTCTCGCGGATGGGGCAGTGGAAAGAGACGACTCGCAAGACTTTGATCACGACTTATTCGCCTCCCCTCAAGGACCTCGCCCGCATATTTTGTTTCGTCAGCCATAACCTGTATGCCGACGCCGTGTTCAAAACGCTCGGGTTGCGTTACGCTCCTTCCTCGAAAGAGGCGATCTCTTCTTTCGGAAGAGGAGCACAGGTCGTTACGCAGTATTGGAAGCAGAAAGGGATCGATTCCTCTTCGCTCTGGATGTTCGACGGGAGCGGTCTGGCCATTACCAACAAAGTAACGGCCGAATTCCTGTGCGACGTATATACTTACATGGCCTTGCGCTCGAAAGCATCGGAGGCCTTCGTGCATTCGTTGCCGCGAGCAGGGATAGACGGCACATTACGAAATATGATGAAGGGAAGCTCGTTGCAGGGAAAAGCACGACTGAAAAGCGGTAGCATGAGCCGTGTCCTGTGTTATGGCGGATATATGGACCACAACGGTAAGCGCTATGCCGTTGTGATATTAGTCAATAACTTCACGGGAAAAAGCCGCCGGATGAGAGCCTCTATCGAGGAGTTACTGCTCTCGCTTTTCAAAAAAACAACACCGGTCTAAATTAAAATCACTACATTTGTCGCTTAAAAAAAACGGAAGAACGTTTACAGCAGGTGCGAATATGAGTGTATCAATTAAAGAAGTAACGACAAAAAAAGATCTGAAGAACTTCGTCAAGTTCAATATCGATTTATACAAAGGCAACCCATATCATGTTCCCGGACTGATCGAGGAAGAAATGATTACTTTATCGAAAGAGAAGAATCCTGCTTTTGAAAACAGCGAAGCAATCTATTTTTTAGCGTATAAGGATAATAAAATCGTGGGGCGGATTGCCGGGATCATTGTTCATGCGAGCAACAAGACATGGGGACAGAAACATGCACGCTTCGGATTTGTCGACTTTATCGACGATCCGGAAGTCGTCGATGCGCTGTTTCATGCCGTAGAAGGATGGGCCAAGGCTAAAGGCATGGAGGCAATTCACGGACCGATGGGCTTTACGGATATGGATCACGAAGGGATGCTGATCGAAGGGTTCGACCAGCTCGGTACGATGGCGACGATCTATAACTTTCCGTATTATCCGCAACACATGGAGCGGATGGGCTACGTGAAAGATCAGGACTGGCACGAGTTTAAAATTTATATCCCCGACGCGATCCCCGAAAAACATCTGCGCATCGCCGAAATCGTGAAAAAGAAATACGGCCTCAAAGTATTAAAATTCAAGAGGAGGAAAGACATTCAGCCGTATGCGCGCAAAGTCTTCGAAACGTTGAACGCGTCGTTCGCTCCGCTTTACGGGTTTTCTGAGTTGACCTCGAAACAGATCGATTACTACGCCAAAATATATATCCCGATGTTGCGTCTTAATCTGGTCACATTGATCGTACGCGAAGAAGACGATACGGTAGTCGGGTTCGGCATCTCGCTCCCCAGTCTTTCGCATGCCTTGCAAAAAGCCAAAGGACGACTGTTCCCGTTCGGTTTCATTCCGCTGCTCAAAGCGATGCACTCGAAAACAAAAATTGTCGATCTGTATTTGATGGGTATCCTGCCCGAATATCAGAACAAAGGAGTCAATGCTCTTCTTTTCTGCGATCTTATCCCCGAATACATCAAGTTGGGAGCGGAGTACGCAGAGAGCAACATCGAGCTGGAAACGAATACGGCCGTGCAGGCACAATGGGATTATTTCAAACGCGAGCATCATAAAACACGAAGGGCTTTCATCAAAAAACTGAGTTGATTCATGAACGAATACACGAACCTTTCACAAACAGTAACCTACGACGACAAAGATATTGTTACGCTCGAAGGGCTTGATGCCGTTCGCAAGCGTCCCGGTATGTATATCGGCAATACGCACGGCGGCGAGGACCGGCACGACGGCATTTACGTTCTTCTGAAAGAAGTCATCGATAACTCGATCGACGAGTTCCGTATGAAGGCCGGTACCCGGATCGATATTACCATCGACGAAGGAAACGTGTCGGTACGTGACTACGGGCGTGGTATTCCGCAAGGAAATCTGGCTAAAACGGTCTCGACCCTTCACACCAGCGGTAAATTCGGGTCCGAAGCGTTCAAAAAGTCTATCGGTCTGAACGGTGTCGGTATCAAGGCGGTGAACGCGCTGTCTACCGATTTTACGGTCGTATCGTATCGTGATCAGGTGGAGAAAAGGGTCGAGTTTCGGTGCGGAAAACTTGTTCACGACCGTGAGGCCATTGAAACGAAGGAAAAAAACGGAACACTCATCCGATTCACCCCGGACCCATCGATTTTCGAAAATTACGCATACCGTCATGAGTTTGTAGAGACGCTGATTCGCAACTATTGCTACCTGAACTCTGGACTGTCCATTTATTATAATGGTGAAAAATATATTTCGGAAAAAGGTCTTGAAGACCTGCTCAACGAAAACATCACCGACGAGATTCTTTACCCCATCGTCCACCTCAAGGCGAATGATATAGAAATTGCTTTTACGCATGTCAACCAGTCGCGCGACGATTATTACTCGTTCGTAAACGGACAATATACTTCGCAGGGAGGCACGCACCAGGCCGCATTCAAAGAATCGTTTGCACGCACGGTGAAAGAATTTTACAATAAGAACCTCGAAGTGGCCGATATCCGTAGCGGGCTTGTCGCCGCCATCTATATCGGGGTGGAGGAGCCGGAGTTCGAATCGCAGACAAAGATCAAGCTGGGCTCCCGAAATATGAGTCCGAAAGGCGATCTGTCGGTTGCCAAATTTATCGGTGATTTTATCAAGAAAGAGGTCGACAATTACCTTCACAAGAATCCGGAAACAGCCGACGCGCTCTATAAGAAGATACAGGAATCCGAGAAGGAGCGGAAAGCCATCGCTGGAGTGGCCAAGTTAGCGCGCGAGCGAGCCAAGAAGGTGAACCTTCACAATCGTAAACTGCGTGATTGTCGTATTCACCTTAACGACGGGAAGAGCGAGAACAAAACCGAGAGCAGCATCTTCATCACCGAGGGTGACTCGGCCAGCGGCTCGATCACGAAAAGTCGTGACCCGAACTTACAGGCCGTATTCAGTCTGCGCGGTAAGCCGCTGAACTGTTTCGGTCTGACCAAAAAAGTCGTATATGAGAACGAAGAATTCAACCTGCTGCAAGCCGCCTTGAACATCGAAGACGGGCTGGACGGATTGCGCTATAACCGGGTCATCATCGCCACCGACGCCGATGTGGACGGTATGCATATCCGGTTGCTGTTGATCACGTTCTTCCTTCAGTTCTTCCCCGACTTAGTGAAGCAAAAACATGTATTTATCCTCCAGACACCGCTTTTCCGGGTACGTAACAAGCAGAAAACGATTTATTGCTACAACGAGGAAGAGAAAAACGCGGCAATCAATGAGCTGGGAAAGAATCCGGAGATTACGCGATTCAAAGGGCTGGGGGAAATTTCTCCCGACGAGTTCAAGCATTTTATCGGGAAAGAGATGCGCTTAGATCCGGTGTCTATTAAAAAGGAAGACTCGATCAAGGAGATGCTTGAGTTCTATATGGGAAAGAATACGATGGAGAGACAAAACTTTATTATCGATAATCTGGTGGTGGAGGAAGATCTCACCACCTGAATACAGGCACATGGAAAAAAGAAGAGCTATTTTCCCGGGCACATTCGATCCTTTTACCGTCGGCCATCAGTCGTTGGTCGATCGCGCATTGACATTAGTCGACGAAATCGTCATTTCTATCGGGGTGAACCTGACCAAAAAAACCTATTTCTCCTTAGAGGAGCGAGTGGCATCCATCGAACAACTTTATCGAAACGAGCCTCGCGTGCAAGTCATGCTGTATGATTCGTTGACCGTCGATTTTGCGAAACGCATTGATGCCCGATTTATTCTGCGCGGTATCCGAACCATGAGCGATTTTGAATACGAAAAGCATATGGCGGACGTCAACCGGGAACTCACCGGTATCGAAACGTTCATTCTTTTTACCGAACCCGAATATACGCATATCAGTTCCAGCATCGTGCGCGAACTGTTACAATACGGCAAAGATATTTCCCGTTTTGTTCCTCAAGAAGTGCAATATACATTAAAACAACGAAAATCATGAACAGAATTTTATCGATCTTTATAGTCTGCACATTGCTTTATTCATCGGCTCACGCGCAGCAGCGAACCGATATGGAAACCCGAAAACTCTCCATGGCATTGTATGCCATCAGTAACTTATACGTAGATAAGACGGATGAGAAGAAGCTGGTAGAAGACGCAATCGTCGGGATGCTCGAAAAGTTAGACCCTCACTCCGACTATTCCGATCCGGAAGAGACGAAGGAGTTGACGGAGCCGTTAGATAGTAATTTCGACGGCATCGGTATCCAGTTCAATATGCTTACCGACACGCTCTACGTGATTCAGGTCATCTCCGGAGGCCCTTCGGAAAAAGTGGGACTGATGGCCGGCGACCGGATCATCATGGTAGACGATTCGCTAATTGCCGGTGTGAAGATGAAAACGAGCGACATCATGAAACGGCTGAAAGGCCCAAAAGGTACCGAAGTGCGCGTAAAAGTAAAGCGTGGTATCTCCACCGAGTTACTCGAATTTAAAATTATCCGTGGAAAAATACCCGTTTACAGTCTGGACGCAGCCTATATGGCCGATGCAACGACCGGTTACATCCGCCTGAACCGCTTTGCCGCTTCTTCGCACGAAGAGTTTAACAAGGCGTTGGTCAAACTCCGCCAACAGGGTATGAAGCACCTGATTCTGGATTTGCAGGGCAACGGCGGAGGCTATCTCCATGTGGCATGTGCTTTGGCCGACGAATTCCTCGGAAAAGACAGGCTGATTGTTTATACAAAAGGGAACCGACAGCCACGCGAGGAAGCCGACGCCACCGAAAAAGGCGGATTCGAGAACGGACGATTGGTCATTATGGTCGACGAGGCTTCAGCCTCGGCGAGTGAGATCGTGTCCGGAGCTGTGCAGGACTGGGACAGAGGTGTCATTCTCGGACGACGCACATTCGGGAAAGGGCTTGTACAAAAACCGATCCCGATGCCCGACGGTTCGATGATCCGCCTCACCGTCGCACGTTATTACACGCCTTCGGGACGGTATATTCAGAAGCCCTATAAGAATGGTCAGGCCAAAGAGTATAATCGCGACCTGATCGAACGGTACAACCGCGGTGAGTTGATGAATGCCGACAGTATCCATTTTCCGGATTCGCTGAAGTTCAGTACCCTGCTGAACAAACGTACGGTCTACGGCGGTGGCGGAATCATGCCCGATATCTTTATTCCTTTCGACTCGACACGTTACACAGACTATCACCGGAAAGTGGCCGGAATGGGAATCGTGAACCGTGTAGCGATGAACTACCTCGACAAGAATCGCAAGGAGTTGGGTAAAAAATATCCGGCATTCAAGATATACAAGGCGAAGTTCGAGGTGACGGACGAAATACTCCAAGAACTTCAGAAGCTCGCGACTGACGAGAAGATCGAATTTAACGAAGAACAATACAATCGATCCAAGCCACTGATCTCGCTTCAGCTCAAAGCACTTATCGCACGCGACTTATTTGATATGAACGAATATTTTCAAACCATTAACGACGATAACGAAAGCCTGAAAGAAGCCCTGCGCATCATCAATGACGAAGCAGCCTATCGCAAGGTACTCCGACAAAGTCGATGACGCAGAAAAACCGTGTCGGGCAATAAAAGATAATGTGTATGGAATCTTGGAATGCTTTTGTCAATTTGTTGAATGAGATGTCGCCCTATCTGTTGCTGGGCTTCCTCTTTGCCGGACTGCTGCATGTGTATGTGCCGCAGGGGATTTACACGCGTTACCTTTCGCATAACGATTTCCGGTCGGTATTGTGGGCCGCCTTATTCGGCATCCCGTTACCTCTCTGTTCGTGCGGCGTGATCCCTACGGCGATGTCGTTACGCAACGAAGGGGCGAGCAAGGGGGCAACCACTTCTTTTCTCATCGCTACGCCACAAACGGGAGTCGACTCGATCATGGCCACTTATTCGCTGTTGGGACTTCCGTTTGCGATTATCCGTCCGATCGTGGCACTGGTGACCGCCATGGTAGGTGGGGTAGCGGTAAACCGCTTTGCTGCCGGAGATGAAGAAAAGTCGAGCGAACCATGCACTTCCACCTGCGGATGCACTGATGAAACCGTCCGTCCGAAACGGCAAAACCGTCTGATCGAAGCACTGCGCTACGGATATGTGGAGATGCTTCAAGATATCGGCAAATGGTTAGTAATCGGATTGGTGATTGCGGGATTGATTACCGTTTTCGTACCAACGACCTTCTTCGAGCAGTACGCCGACACTCCGATAAAGAACATGTTGCTCGTACTGCTCTTCTCTGTCCCCATGTATCTTTGTGCCACGGGGTCTATCCCGATTGCCGCAGCATTGATGTTGAAAGGGATGTCGCCCGGTGCGGCACTTGTCCTGCTGATGGCCGGACCGGCAACGAACATGGCGGCTATTCTCGTTATACGTAAAGTGATGGGGGTAAAAACACTTGTTACGTATCTTGCAGCCATTATTACCGGTGCAGTCGGATTCGGATTGGCAATCGATTATCTATTGCCTGCCGAATGGTTTGCGGCGCCGATTACTGCGACGGCTGCGGCCTGTTGCCAGCCGGATACGCCCTGGTTCAAAACGTCGTGCAGTATCTTGCTTGTACTGCTGCTCATCTATGCTTTTTTCTTGAAATACAAACAAAAACCTATACAAACAAACGATATGACAGCAAAATATAAAATCACCGGCATGAGTTGTAACCATTGCAAGGAAAGTGTGGAGAAGGGTCTTGGCAAATTGGCAGGCGTTACTTCCGTAAGCGTTGATCTGAACAGCGGGACGGCCTTTGTCGAAGGTACCGCTACGGAAGCCGAAGTCAAAGCCGTGATTGACGATCTTGGCTTCGGGTACGGCGGAAAAGCTTAAAAGCAAAGCGAAATTTCCCACGAGAGGATTAATTTGTTCGTTACACGAGCGAATCGAGGGGAGAAATTGAAGCATGATGACAGACAAACATCGGTCACGAAAACGAAGATTACCCCTCGTGAGCTACGGATATTGCTTGCAATAACGATCTTCACGACACGTTGTATAGAATAAGTTTTGTATCTTTGCAACGCTTTTTGAGTCACCCCGCATGATGGGAGTGACGTGGACTTGTTGTATGAAGAAGTCAACAAACGAAATGATCAAACCGGTTCGTTTTGCCGTGATCGGTTGCGGACATATCGGCAAACGCCATGCGGAAATGATTTCGCGTGAAGAGGGCGCCGAACTGGTCGCGCTCTGCGATATCCGACCTGAACTCGTATTGGGTATCGAGGCATATAAAGTACCTTTCTTCCGCAGTTTCGACGAATTGCTAAAAAGCGGTATCCCATTCGACGTATTAAATATTTGCGTGCCGAACGGCCTGCATGCCTCGATGGCGATTCGGTCGATGGAGGCTGGCTATCATGTCGTCATCGAAAAGCCGATGGCTCTCTCTGTGGCCGATGCCGAGAAGGTCGTCTATACTGGCTTGAAGCACCATCGGCAAGTCTTCTGTGTGATGCAAAACCGCTATTCTCCGCCTTCGGTATGGATCAAAGAGATGATCGAGTCAGGACGTTTGGGGCAGATTTACATGGTTCAGCTCAACTGTTACTGGAATCGCGATGAACGCTATTACAAAGCCGGCGGCTGGCACGGAACGGCCGATTTGGACGGCGGCACGCTCTTTACGCAGTTCTCGCATTTTATCGACGTGATGTATTGGCTTTTCGGCGACATTACCGACATACAGGCGCGATTCGACGATTTCAACCACCACGATACAACCGCCTTCGAAGACTCGGGTGTCGTTCACTTCCGTTTTACGAACGGAGGAGGCATGGGGTCATTGAACTACTCGACCGCCGTTTGGAATAAAAACCTCGAAAGCAGTATGCTGATTGTGGCGGAAAACGGAAGTGTGAAAATCGGGGGACAATACATGAACGAAGTCGAGTATTGCCATATCCGAGACTACGAGATGCCGACTCTTCCACCTACGAATCCGGGCAACGACTACGGCGCTTACAAAGGCTCGGCACAGAACCATCACCTCGTAATCCGCAACGTGGTGAATGTCCTTTCCGGGAACACTTCCGATACGATAACGACGAATGTGCTTGAAGGCATGAAAGTCGTCGATATGATCGAGCGGATTTATGCGTTGAAGAAAGATCCGGACAAAAAATGATTAAATAACAAATTAAGATCAATAATTATGGCAACCGTCGTATCATCCAAAAACACCAAGACAGAGATTCTCGAAGCATACGAAAGTCTTCTGGAAGAAGTGCAGAAAGCCAAGGCCAATCATCCTAAATTAGAACAGGAAGAGAAGCAAAATAAAGAGATAAGTGATCGCGTTTCGGACTTGTCGAAAGACCATATCGGAAAAAGCATCGAAAACTTAAAAATAAGTTTGAATGGTTCATTAAACGGGTTATTGGAAGAACTTTCTATGGAATACAAGAAATTATCCGATATAAAGATGGCCATTGAAGTTGAGAAAAAAAAGCTCGAAGACTTATACTCACTCACCGCCAATACCGATTCATTGGCGACCATGCTTCTTGTGCAGAAAGAGAAAAAAGAGGCATTTGAAAAAGAAATGGCTGAAGCGAGACTTTTATGGGAGACAGAGAAGCAAAAACACAAAACGACACAGGAGGAGCATCTCAACGAGGTAGCCAAGCAACGTCAGCGTGAAGAAGAAGAGTATGCATACAATCTGAAAACTGCAAGACAAAAAGATACAGATGAGTATAAAGTCAAAGTACAGCAGCTCGAAAGAGAGCTCCAAGAGCGGAAGGCAAAGTTCGAGCAGGAAATGATGGAACGTGAAACCAACCTGAAAACTGCAGAAACAGAATTGGTGGAGTTACGCAAATATCATGCTGAATATCCTCAGTTGTTAGAAAAAGCATTGATTGATAAGGAAGCGGAAATCACAAAGAGCCTGAAGACGGAGTATGAGTTTAAAAATAAACTTTCCGAGCAGCAGAATGCGGCAGAGCTTCGTCTGAAGGACCAGCAAATACATTCTCTACAGGAAAAAATAAAAGAACTGCAAGCACAGGTAAAAGAGTATGCCGATAAGGCTCTTCGTGCTGAAGCCAGTGTAAAAGATATTGCATTGAAGGCGATTCAGAACGCTTCAACACCTCGCTACGTAAAAGAAAAAGAAGGAGAATAACTCCCTAATGCCAGAAGCTACACTGAAAGAAAAAACAGCCAAAGGTTTGTTCTGGGGCGGAATCAGCAATTTCGTCCAGCAAGTGATCGGCATGGCTTTTGGTATAGCGATCGCCCGGATCCTTTCGCCCGACGATTACGGGCTGGTGGCGATGCTGGCTATCTTCACAGCCGTAGCGAATACCGTTATGGACAGTGGTTTTACCACAGCGCTGGTCAATCGAAAAACCATCGAACATAAGGACTACAATGCGGTCTTCTGGTTCAATGTATTCGTAGCCTTCGGGATATACGTTCTTCTTTTCTTTGCCGCGCCGTGGATCGCTCGATTTTATAACCAACCGGTGCTGGTTTCCCTTTCGCGTGTCTTGTTTCTGACGTTTATTATTTCGGCGACAGGTGTAGCGCATAACGCTTTGCTGCTAAAAAAAATCATGGCCAAGCAGCGGGGAGTCATCGATATGGCCGCTGTTTTCGGATCGGGGGCTATCGGGTTAATTCTGGCGTTAAACGGTTTTGCCTTTTGGGGGCTGGTCATTCAGCAACTTTCTCAGGTCTTGATCATCGTCGTGCTTCGCTGGCGATTATCGCCATGGAGGCCGACATTTGAATTTGACTGGGCTCCGCTCAGAGAGATGTTCGGGTTTTCAGTCAAGGTCTTTGTTACGGGAGTTTTTTCACAGATCACATATAATCTGATGACGGTCATCTTAGGGAAAGCGTACCACGAAACGATGACGGGTTATTACTCTCAAGGCAACAAATGGGCCATCATGGGAGGAAATATGATTGTTTCGACGCTTAATAACATTGCTCAGCCGGTATTGGTAGAAGCTCAGTCGGACAGGCAGCGTCAGCTAAACGTTTTCCGCAAGATGCTTCGTTTCGGAGCTTTTATTACTTTTCCGGCATTGTTGGGATTAGCTTTCGCCGGAAAGGAATTTATTCTTATCGCACTGGGCCCGACGTGGAGACCCAGCATTCCTTTTCTGCAGATTTTTTGCATTTGGGGACTGAACAGTTATTTGATCGCTTTGTACATGTCGCTCGCTTTTTCGCACGGAAAGTCATATCTCTATATGAACATTATGACGATACTTTTTGCCGCCCAGCTGCTGTCGTTGCTGGTGTGTTATTATTTGTCGGGGAATATTTTCGTCATGGTATCGACTTATGTGGGGGTATTTTGTTGCAGTACGTTTTTTTGGCATCTGTACACGCATAAACTTATCGGTCTGCGAATAAGTGACGTGGTGAAAGATATTTTTCCGTATGTCGCCGTAACCGCCCTGGCTATCGGAGGGGCTTGGGGGGCGACAATAGGAATGAGTAATGTATATTTAAGTCTCGCGATAAAAGTAATTGCTATGACAACGATTTATATCACCCTATTGTGGTTGGCAGGATCTACCATGTTGAAAGAGGCTGTCGTATTCTTGAAAGTAAAGATTCAACGATAATATAAAAACATATAAGACGCATATAAAATATCATGCTTGCAAAACTTTACCGCAAATTCATTCCCCAAAATATTCGTAAAAACATCTATCGCGCTTTTCTGGGTAAATGGCTGCTGACGTTACGTAACTATGTGACCGAGCCGCTGAAAGCAAAATATTACACTCTCCTTTTTTTCTTTAGAAAGCCTCGTAATGAGGAAGAAAAAGCTCTCCATGAATGGGCAATTGTGGGCCCTTGTCCCTACCCTTACCTGTGGGTGAAAGAATACAGAAATGGGCGGGCATTTGCATTAAGCAGTAACTTGTTGGCATCCAGTAAAGAATTTCACTTAATGGAGGGGGGGGGTAAACATCTGAAAAACAGAGGGTTGAAAGATGCTCATGTGTATTATCAAAACAATTTGCCTTATGTATTGCACAAGGGGCAAAGGCTTTTCTTCAAAAAAGGAATGAGCGCCAAACTGGTACGCGAAAACTATCTGGGTCTACTCATCGAACAGGATAAGCGTTCAGCACATTGTTATGTGAACGATTATGCCGAAATGGAAGGAAGAACATTACTCGATGTAGGTAGCGCAGAAGGCATTTTTACGCTCGACACCATTGAACATATCCGCCATGCTTACCTTTTCGAGAGTGAAGATATGTGGATCGAAGCACTTCATGCGACGTTTGAACCATGGAAAGAGAAAATCACCATCGTGAAAAAATACGTGAGCGATACGGATGATGAACAGAATCTATGTTTGGATACTTTTTTCCGTGACAAACCAACAGACCATCTTTTTCTGAAAATGGATATTGAAGGCTACGAACGGAAAGCACTAAACGGGGCAAGACATTTGCTGGCAACGGCTGAGTCTATTGCCGGAGCGGTCTGCATCTATCATAAGAAAGACGACCCGCAAGTCATCGGGCAGATATTAACCGATACGGGCATGACATTCGAACAGACTCCCGGCTATCTGTATATGAGCCGGGAACTTCGTCCGGGAGTCATACGCTTTACGAGTCCGGCAAAACGAAATACACGCTCATGAATTTCTTCCACACGCAATTCGTACCCTTTTTGTATTACGAAAGTGTCTCGTCCCACTATAATACTTACCGTAACGAGACGCAACGAAGCATGAAAACGCTCTTCGTCACCCTGACAAAGTCTATCCAGACAGTCGCTCGGACAACGTTACCGCGACGAACGACGGCGATAAATCCCAACGATCGTCGTCATCGTAACATCGGACTGATACGTCACTGAGTCGGGACTCGTCACCGTAACGATGCTTGGCAGCCATATTTTCCGAACATGCACAGTAATTTTCATTATATAACCCATAAAAAATAAAACACATGAACTACCTGAAAACAGCCAGTCGCACCACCGAAGTGGATGCCGTATCCGATCAAATCATTGCCTTGTATCATGCTCGCCCCGAGTTGACCCAAGACCCGTTTCTCGTTGCCACGATGGATACGATGAAACTACAGTCCGAACAAATTACCGAAGCCATCAAACGCCTGAAAGTACTGAATGAGCTGGACGACCGCGACGGGGTACGTGACCGTTGCGTACGCGCCTTGGGTCACGTACTCAACGGCTACGCCAACATGCCGACCGAATTCGCACGACAGCATGCGCCGGCACTCAAACGCGTGTTCGACAACTATACGATGTCCATCGTCTCTGAAAATTACGACGCCGAAACGTCGCTCATCGAATCCTTGCTGCGCGACTTGTCCGACGCATCGCTCGAACCCAACATCACGGCCCTGCCCGGAGTTTACGACGCCATCAAAGCCCTGCGCGAAGCACAGCAAGACTTCGCAACTACTCAGGTGGAATATCTCCGCGAACTTGCACAGCAGAAAAATCTGCCCAGCGCCAGCAGCATCAAAGTGGCACTCTTGCGAACCATCAACTCGAAACTGATCAAATACCTCGACATCATGAAAGAAGTCGACGCCGCGAAATACGAAGCCTTCGCCACCGAAGTAGAGAAGGCCGTCAACGAACAAAACGAACTTGTCTCGCTGCGTCATACGCTGGGCGAAAAAAAGAAGGGCACAACACCCACTCCTCCTGCCGATTCACCCATACCGTAGAAAAAAACGTGAAAAAGCGAGAGAGGAGCCGTCGCCCCAAACAGATATAAAGACACGGCAATAAGAAATGCATCTGTTATTTATCTACGAAGACGACGGGTCTGTCATGCGTTCGGTCCCACGCATCCATTTTCTGGATGAGTTGAAGCGCGCCGGACATACCCTTACCGTCTTCAACCCACTCGCATATTCCGATGTGGAGCAATTCAACGAAGCACTTGCAAAAGCTGCCGGCGCAGTATCGGCCGACCTGATGGTCAGTCTTCACGGAGACGAGCTGGTGAAACCCGAGACCGTCGGACGGTTCAAACAGCGAGGTATACCTACCCTGCTGCTTTGCTCCGATAACCTGCAAGCGCCCTTTATGCAACGGCAAATAGCTCCTCTCTTCGATTTGGTCTGGCTCACCTCGTTCGAAACCATGCCCTTGTTTAAAAGCTGGGGCTGTACATGTATCTTTCTGCCTTACGCTGCCAATCCGCACGTTTTTCGTCCCCGCTTCACGGCCGAAATCCCCACCGTAGGCTTTATTGGTACACCCTACGGAACACGGGTGATGAAAATCAACGATCTGCTGAAAGGCGGCGTACCGTGCAGTCTCTATTCAGACCATTTACTGAATGGTCCCCCATCCGGTCAAGCCATCCGAACGCCGAGCCAAAACAAGCCCCTCGTCCGAATCGACCGGGGCGATTTGGATTTGATGAAATTCCCGATCGGCCGACGAATTCTCTGGAGCAAGGTAAAAAAGAAATTCACTTCCCGTCCGCAACTGCTCGAATCGGACCATTTACACATTCATCCGTCCGTCTCTTTCGAAGAGATGAATCGCCTCTACTCCGACTTCGCTCTTTCGCTCGGCATTACCGAAGTGTGGGATACCTATCTGCTGCGTACACCGGTACACAAAATCCACCTGCGCACCTTCGAGATACCCATGTGCGGCGGCCTGCAATTCGCGCCTTATATCGACGAATTGGCCGGATATTTTGAGGACGGAAAGGAAATCGTACTCTACCGTACAAAAGAAGAATATATCGATAAAGCTAAATTTTATTTACAAAACAATAAAAGCAATGAAAGAATGAACATGAAGATAAACGCGCGAAAAAGAGCCGAACAAGAGCATACATGGATCAACCGGTTTAACGACGTGTTTAAAGCCATGTCACTGCATCATACAAGACATCATACAAGGTCATGAAGCTGCTATCAAATACTTGGAACGGATATACCCGCCTGAAATGGACAAAAGCAGAAACCGCCAGCTATTTTCTGCGCCGGATTTCTGAAAAAACAAAGATTGCATATCCTTTCTTTGAGAAACGTCTTCGTAAAGCCAAACATCAATCGGTCATGAGATATTTCGACCCGGTAGAAAAATGCTTTAATTTCAACGGTGCGAAAATCCCCGACATCTCTCACGATCCTGAGAAATTGGATGTATTACGTCACGTGTTTGAAGATGTATTATTGTTCTCCTGCCATTATGGCGAAAACTATCACAAACATCTCGTCGAGAAGCTTGATAAAAGCATGGTCGAAGGCCCATACGGATATACTGACGGAGTCTTCGATGTTACCGTAAAACCGGGCGATATCGTGATCGATGCCGGCGCATGGTTGGGCGATTTCAGCGCTTATGCAGCCTCGAAAGGAGCTACAAGTTATGCCTTCGAACCAACCGATAGCACCTACAACTGGCTTTGCGAAACAGCGCGCCTGAACAGTCCGTATATCATTCCCGTTAAATCCGGATTAGGCGATAAAAAAGAAGAGTTGAAAATCAATATTTGCGATCAGAATTCGGGATCTAATTCGTTGGTGAGTGAAAATTTCGACACCCAAAGACAAGCCGTATACACCGATCGCTACGAAACCGTTCAAATCACAACCTTGGACGCCTTTGTCGAAGCAAACGGTATCACGAAAATCGATTATATCAAATCCGATATTGAAGGTTTCGAACGTAATTTGCTCAGAGGAGCACAACAAACCTTGAAGAAACTGGCGCCCAAACTCGCAATTTGTACCTATCATTTCCCGGACGACCCGCAAGTGCTCGAATCCCTGATATTGGAAGCCAATCCCCATTACACGGTCGTACATCTCAGGCACAAACTGTTTGCTATGGTCATAAACTAATCGCTCGTTGATGATATGAACGTAGGAATTGTATCGACATGGTTCGAGCGAGGCGCGGCATACGTTTCGCGACAATATATGAAAGCCATACAGACCGATCCGGATAACAAAGTCTTTGTCTATGCCCGTAGCGGAGAATCGTACGGTAAAAATCAGTCCGACTGGGATAAAGAGTTTGTTACATGGGGAAAGATATCTAAGAGATATTATAGTGGAGACATCGGGTTGATGGTAAAAAAAGATTTTACGCGGTGGCTGACGAAGAATCGTATCGATATCGTCCTCTTTAATGAGCAAAACTGGTGGCCCCCTGTCGTATGGTGTAAGGAACTCGGTATTAAGACAGGAACATACGTCGACTATTACAAGGAAGATACCGTCCCTTTCTTTGCAATGTACGATTATATATTTTGCAATACTCGCCGCCATTACCTGCTGTTTAAAGATATACCGCAAACCTATTTCATCCCTTGGGGAACGGAAACGGACGTATTCAACGTAAAACGTCAAAAGAATGATTACCTCACTTTCTTTCACTCCGCGGGAATGAATCCGAAAAGGAAAGGGACAGATACCGTCATTAACGCATTTTTAAGATTGCCGAAAGGACATCAAGCGAAACTGCTTATTCATACACAACGCAAATTAGAGACGTGCCTCGAACATTTCGATCCGTCCATTTATCATCATCCTGACATTGAAATTAGAACAGCAACCATTCCCGCACCGGGACTTTACGGCTTAGGAGACGTCTACGTATATCCGTCCATCTTAGATGGATTAGGACTGACCGTGGTCGAAGCCCTTTCTTGCGGACTGCCTTGTATCGTATCGAATCATGCCCCTATGAATGAATTCATACAAGACGGAGTAAACGGAAAATTAGTCGATATTGAATACCTCTACTCCAGAAGTGACGGATATTTTTGGCCACAATGTAAAGTCTCTACAGATTCGCTCGTAGAGCAGATGATGTACTATATAAAACATTTCTCAGACTTGGATATATTTCAGGAACAGGCACGTTTAAGCGCGGTTAAAGATTATGATTGGGGAGACCGCTCGGAGATGATTTGCACAATACTCAAAAAAGTGAAAGCAAAACCATTCGATAAAGCATTGGCAAATAGAATAAAGCAATACGAGCGGAAGAAAAACGGTAAGTACAATCTGGTGCCTTATCTGTTTTATTTCTTCAAGAAATTGATGTAAAAGAACTTTCATGCAACATAGCAACTAACAATGAACAAAATTATTTGCATCGGTTTAGGATATATTGGTTTCCCGACGGCGGCGATGCTGGCCGGAAAGGGACTCACGGTCGTCGGTGTCGATATCAATGAACGGGTGGTCGAATCGGTTAATAAAGGTGAGACGCATATCGTAGAGCCGGGATTGTCGGAAGTGGTTGAACAGGTCGTGCGAAGCGGACATTTGCGTGCAACTACGCAGGCCGAAGAGGGTGATGTATACCTGATTGTCGTTCCGACACCTTTCAGAGGTAATCATGAGCCGGATATTTCGTATGTCGAAACAGCTATCCGCTCGGTTATTCCCTTGCTGAAGAAAGGCAGTCTGCTGATTATCGAATCGACCTCGCCGGTAGGGACAACCGATAAAATGAAACATCTCGTTTACTCCGAACGTCCGGAATTGGAAGGAGCCATTTACATGGCCTATTGTCCGGAAAGAGTACTGCCCGGCAATCTCCTCTATGAACTGGAATATAACGACCGGGTGATCGGAGGAATCGACGAGGCTTCGACACAAAAGGCCATGGAGTTTTATGCGCTCTTCGTGAAAGGAGATCTGCATCAGACGAATGCCAAGACGGCCGAGATGTGTAAGCTGACGGAGAACTCGTCGCGCGATGTACAGATCGCTTTTGCCAACGAACTGTCTCTGATTTGTGACAAGGCCGGAATTAATGTTTGGGAGCTGATCGAGTTGGCCAATAAGCATCCGCGGGTGAATATCTTGCAGCCGGGTTGTGGTGTCGGCGGACATTGTATCGCAGTCGATCCGTACTTTCTGACTTCGGAATTCCCGGTAGAGTCTCAGTTAATCGCCAAATCGCGAGAGCTCAATAACTATAAAGCTTTCTGGTGTGCGGAAAAAATCAAAAACGCCATGCTGGAATATGAGATGAAACGCTCGCGGAAACCTGTCGTAGCCATTATGGGACTGGCCTTTAAACCGAATATTGACGATCTGCGGGAAAGCCCGGCTAAATACATCACGCAAAAAGTATTGCAATCGGAGCCGGAGAATCTATTAGTCGTAGAACCCAACATTGAGGAGCATCCCGTTTTCAAACTGACCAACTATCAAACAGCGTATGAGAAGGCCGATATTGTCGCTTTCTTGGTGGCTCACAATGAATTTAAAACATTGCCTTGGCAAGAAGAGAAAGTGATCTTAGACTTCTGTGGGATATTCAAAAAATAAAATGATGAAAAGAGTAATGTTAGTCTTCGGGACACGTCCCGAGGCGATAAAGATGGCTCCGCTCGTGCAGGAGTTCCGAAAACACCCCGATCAATATGAAACGTTGGTCTGCGTAACGGGCCAACATCGGGAGATGCTGGATCAGGTGCTAAACATCTTCGGGATTGTTCCGGACTACGACCTGAACATCATGAAGCCGGGGCAGGATTTGTACGATGTCACCGCCCGAATCCTTTCCGGCATGCGCGACGTGTTGTCCGAGGCCAAGCCTGAAATCGTATTGGTACATGGCGATACGACTACTTCGATGGCTGTGGCTTTAGCAGCTTTCTATCGTCAGATACCGGTAGGGCATGTGGAAGCCGGACTTCGGACACATAACATTTACAGTCCATGGCCGGAAGAGATGAATCGACAGATTACGGGCCGGATTGCAACACATCATTTTTCTCCTACGCCGTTGAGCCGGGAGAATCTGCTGCGCGAAGGCATCGACAAGAGCCGTATCATCGTCACCGGCAATACCGTAATCGACGCGCTCTATGCCGTTGTCAATAAGATCAAAAACGACGTTCCTTTACAATTATCACTCGGGAAAGAGCTGAAGGCCGCGGGCTATGATACAGACCGATTGGGAGTGGAAGAGGGACGTCACCTTGTGCTTATCACCGGCCATCGACGTGAAAACTTTGGTGATGGGTTCCTACATATCTGCCAGGCGATTAAAACGTTGAGCGAGAAATATCCGAATGTGGACTTTGTCTATCCAATGCATCTGAACCCGAATGTTCGGAAACCAATCAAAGAGATTTTCGGAGAGAATCGTCAATCCAACTTATTCTTTATCGAGCCGCTGGAATATCTCTCGTTCGTGTATCTGATGGAAAAAAGCCATATCGTCTTGACCGACAGCGGAGGGATACAAGAAGAAGCTCCCGGGCTGGGTAAGCCGGTACTCGTTATGCGCGATACGACAGAGCGTCCTGAAGCGCTGGAAGCCGGAACAGTCAAGCTGGTCGGCACGGATTACGATAAGATTGTCTCGGAAGTATCGTCATTGTTAGATGATACCGAATGTTACAAACGAATGAGTCAGGCAGTCAATCCGTATGGCGACGGAAAGGCCTGTGAACGGATTGTTGACTCCTTCCTGCTTTCTTAAAAAATGAAAGTCATCTACGTAAACGTAACGATAACCTCCTACACTCATCCTCTAATTGAGCGTCTTGTATCTAAAGGCTGTGAGTTAGTGATGTTGTTACCGCAGAATGATGACAAGACAGTCGGGACGGGAGTAAAACGCGCTGAGGCAAAAAAAACGTCTTATCGGATTTGTTATAGTCGTTCAAAGACCAAATGGTACGGTAAGCCTGCTTTGATTGATCTGAAATGCATTTTATCAGAGGAGAAGCCGGATATTCTGATGATCGGATGGCCTTATTTTTTGCATTTGTTTTTTGATCGGAGCATTCTCAAATTGATAAAAAAAAATAAAATCCGCCTGATTATACAAGAGATCCCTTTTCAAACCCCTCCTTTCGGAAAGTTGGGCTATTTCAAGAAGCATCCGGTATACAATGAAAACATGGAACTACAAAGTCAGGGATTATCGTTTTATCTCCGTGCCATGTTAACGATGTGGATACGGCGGTATATCTATAAAAAGGCAGATGCAACGGTCAACTATGCTTCTTGTGCATACGATATTCTTCCTTCTTACGGAGTAAAAAGAGAAGACATTTTTGTTCGCTATAACACATCGGATACGGATACATTATTTGAGCAGCGTAAAAAAGTTCTATCAACCCCTCCAATACTCAAAATATGTCCGCGTATTCTTCATATCGGACGATTGGTGAAATGGAAGAAGGTCGATTTACTGGTTGAGGCTTTTCAGAAAATATCCGATAAATATCCGGATGCCGAACTGGTCATTATCGGCGATGGCCCTGAAAGAGAAACACTGGAACAACAAGTTCTGAAACTCGGATTAAAAGACAGAACTGTTTTTACGGGAGCGATTTATGATCCTCTGGCATTAGGGCAATATATGCACGAATCGAGTGTATATGTGTTAGCGGGTATGGGAGGCCTTTCAATTAATGATGCGATGTGCTTTTCTTTGCCCGTAATTTGCTCCGTTTGTGACGGAACAGAGAAAGACCTGATAACGGATGGTGTAAATGGGTACATCTTTCAAGAAGGTAACGTTGATAGCCTCGCTTATAAAATTGACTTGGTCCTATCAGATAAAGAAAAAGCAAAAACTATGGGAGAGGCTTCGTATCGGGTGATCAAAGAAAAAATTAATTTAGAAACCGTTAGTCAGCGGTACATAGATGCATTTACTTATGTAATAAGTAAACAACGATGAATAACAATCTGACTGATCGCTCTTTTTGGGAAATATACTGGAAAAATTATCAATACGGAAAAGTTCCGCAGAAAATGTTTTTTGATCGTTTTCTTCCCAAAGATTTAAAAAATAAATCATTCATCGAAATCGAAGGTTTCCCGGGAACGATGTCTGTATTTTTTCATAAAAAATACGGATGCTCTGTATCTTTGCTGGATTTCTATATCGACGAAGAGATGGTCCGAGAAACAGAACGTATCAACAGTATCAAGCCCCATACCGCCTCTTGCATCGAGCAGGATTTCTTTCACTTCTCGACCGAAAACAGCTACGATTTCGTGTTCTCATTAGGCTTCATCGAGCATTTTCATGATACGGAAGATGTAATCAGACGACATGTCGACTTACTTGCTCCGAATGGAGTGTTATTAATCACCTTGCCCAACTTATTGGGGTTGAACGGATGGATACAGCGCCGATTCGATAAAGAAAATTATGACGCACACAATTTAAAGTCGATGGAGATCGATCGATTGAAGGAAATCATGGCAACATTCTCCCTGAAAGATTTGCGCGTCGAATACACGAGAAAACCGATCGTATGGTTAGAACCTAAGGCTAAAACATCTCCCATAATACGACGGTTCATCAAGTTCATAAGTTATGCCATCAAACTGTTCCCTATCAAGGGCAGGTGGCTTTCTCCCTATATTGTGATCGCGGCACGAAAATAAGATGAATATTCTTCTGCTTAGCACATTTGAGTTACAAGGAGGCGCCGCCATCGCTTGCAAGCGTTTGCAGCAAGCATTGGAGAAACAAGGGATATCAGTAAAGATGCTGGTACGTGATAAGCAGACGGACGACGAACACGTATACAGTATCTATGAGAAGGAGCCCAAGTGGCTTGGCAAGCTTCGATTCTTATGGGAGCGTTTTGTTATCTGGTTACATAACGGTTTCTCTCGTGAGAACTTATTTGCCGTATCGATTGCCAATACAGGATACCGTATCGACCGGCACCCTCTTGTGAAATGGGCGGATATTATTCATCTGCATTGGACCAATCAGGGGTTTCTATCCTTGGGTAGCATAGCCAAACTATCTTCATTAGACAAACCGATTGTTTGGACGATGCATGACATGTGGCCTTTTACGGGAATATGTCATCATGCTCGACATTGCAATCATTTCATGAGCAGGTGCTCCGAATGTTTCTTTCTACAAAAAAAGAAACATGATCTGTCTGAAAAAAAATTCATAGAAAAAAGAGAGCTTATTTTTTCGAATAGCAACATAAGATTGATTGCATGTAGCCACTGGTTGTTGAAAAAAGCTCAAAGTAGTAACCTCTCAATAAATCATTGTATTTTATCCATTCCTAATCCGATTAATATTTCTATATTTAAATCAAACAATAAAATTGACAGTCGAAGAAGACTTGGTCTGCCCCAAGATAAAAAGATGTTGCTTTTTGGTGCTGCAAATCTCACAGATCAACGAAAAGGCTTATCTTATTTAGTAGATGCGATTATAAAATTGAATCTACTAAAGGACGTTTGCTTAGTTGTATTTGGACAAGCAAAAGAAGAGTTTATAAGTCTCATTCAAATCCCTGTATATTCGATGGGGTATTTGAGCCAAGCCGATGATATTGTTTGTTTATATAATGCAGTAAATGTGTTTATAACCCCTTCTCTAGAGGAAAATCTCCCGAACACGATCATGGAAGCCATGGCATGCGGGACTCCTTGCGTCGGGTTCGATGTGGGAGGTATTCCCGAAATGATCGATCATCGGAAGAACGGGTATGTAGCGGAATATAAGAACGCAGACGATTTGGCCAATGGCATCCGCTGGATTTTGGAAGAAGCCGATCCGGAAACGCTTTCGAAGGATGCACGTAGGAAGGTAGAGCAGAGCTATAGCGAAGAGGTCGTTGCCAAACAACACATAGCATTATATCATAGCTTGTTGTCATAATATATGCCCCCTCTCTTTTCCATCATCACTGTCACTTACAATGCCGAGAGAGTGTTGGAGCGGACGTTGCGGAGTGTTTGCGATCAGTCGTACAGGAATATCGAATATATTCTGGTCGACGGGGCATCCACCGATGGAACCATCGGTCTTGTTGCACCGTATCGCGATCGTCTGACGGCGCAAAACAAGCGATTCGAAGTTGTTTCGGAGCCGGACAAGGGGCTTTATGACGCGATGAACAAAGGACTGCGGATGGCGACAGGCGATTACGTATGGTTTCTCAATGCGGGCGATACGTTGCAGTCGCCCGATACCGTTGCTCGTCTGGCAGAAGTCGCGCAGCGGCATCATCTGCCGGATATCCTTTACGGGGAGACGGACGTGGTGGACGAAGAAGGGAAATATCTGGCGGCTCGTCGGTTGAGAGCGCCGGAGCATTTGACATGGAAGAGTTTCCGTATGGGCATGCTCGTCTGTCATCAGGCCTTCGTGATGAAGCGGGAGGCGGCGCCGGAGTACGATCTGCAATACCGCTTTTCTGCCGATTTTGATTGGTGCATCCGTTGCATGAAACAATCCGCGGCGATTGTCCATTCGCATCTGCGTCTCGTCCATTATCTCGCGGAGGGGATGACGACCCGCAACCGCAAGGCGTCGTTGAAAGAGCGCTACCGGATCATGTGCAACTATTACGGCACGTTCCCGACACAAATACGACACCTTTGGTTTGCCTTTCGTTTCTACCGGGCGAAGCTTTTCGGGAACAATTATTAGCGAATCGATATTATTATAATGTAAGAATTGAAAAGATAGAACATCATGAGCGATACATTGAAAAAAAGTTTGCCGCATATCGTGGCGGTATTATTGTTTTTAGGGCTGTCCGTCATTTACTTCGCGCCGGAAGTATTCGACAATAAAGGGCTGATGCAGGGCGATGTGACGAGTGCGCAAGGTTGGGGAAAAGACCTGGCCGATCACTATAAAGAAACGGGAGAGCACGCTTTCTGGTCGAACCGTATGTTTGGGGGAATGCCGCACAACTACGCGTATAGCGCTCCGATCTTTAACATATTCAGTTCTGTGAGCCGCGTGTTCTCGCTCTACTTCCTTTCCGGAAACGCCTTTGTGGTTTTCCTCTCTCTCATCGGTTTTTACATTTTTATGATCGCCTTGGGGTGCAGGCACTGGTTAAGTATCATCGGGGCGATCGCCTATGCGTTCGCGTCGTTCAACCTGATCAGCATCCATGCCGGTCATGTCAATAAATGCCTTGTAATGGCTACGATGGCGCCGGTTATCGGAGGAATTATTCTCTGCTACCGCAAGAAATATCTCTGGGGAAGTATCGTCACCCTTGTTTTTACGGGCTTGAACGTACTGTGGAGCCATCAGCAGATCAGCTACTATCTGTTGATTATGATTCTTGTGCTGGCTGTGGTCTATTTGATCTATGCCATCCGTGAACATACGTTGCCCGATTATCTGAAATCATCCGCTGTCCTACTGGTCGTTGGTTTGCTGGCTATCGCTCCGGCTTTAGGTTCGTTGATGAACTCGGCCGATTACGTCAAAGAGACGATGCGTGGCGGCGCTGTTCTGAAAGCCAATCCCGACGGAAAGAAAGAGAGCTCCGGGCTGGACATCGACTACGCGTTCAACTGGAGCTACGGCAAAGGAGAAACGATGACGCTGCTGATACCAAACTTCTACGGAGCCAGCTCGCATTACGATATCGGCACGGATTCGGAGTGTTACCATTTCTTCAGCCGTAACGGACAGGCCGCACAAGGCAAGCAATTCTGTCAGTACGCTCCGGCTTATTGGGGCGACCAACCTTTTACGGCCGGACCGGTTTATGTGGGAGCTATCATCTGTTTCCTGTTTGTGCTGGGGCTGCTTATCGTGAAAGGTCCCGAACGATGGTGGCTGCTTGCCGTGACCCTGATTTCGTTCGTCCTCTCGTGGGGGAAAAACGCGGGGATCAATGAGTTTCTGTTCCACCATCTGCCGCTGTACAACAAGTTCCGTACCCCTTCGATGGCGCTCGTCATCGCGGAGGTATCGATGGTTGCGCTGGCCGTACTCGCTGTCAAAACGTTTCTTGAATACAAAGACGACCGGAAGAAACTGCTTCGTCCGTTGTACATCTCGGCCGGCATTACGGGAGGACTGTGTCTGCTGTACGCGTTGTTCGGCGGCAGTGTGATGAGCTTCACAAGTCAGGCTGACACGCAGAATTTCGGTCAGTATCCCGACCTGCTGATGGCCTTGGTTTCCGACCGTCAGAGCCTCCTGTCGGCCGACGCTTGGCGTTCGTTTGTGTTTATCGCGCTGGCAGCCGCGGCATTGTGGCTGTATATAAAAATATCGTACAAGATGGGGTATCTGCTGGCCATCTTCGGCGTACTGATCTTTATCGATGCGTGGACCGTCGACAAGCGTTTCCTGAATCACGACAGCTTCGTGCCGAAGAAGAAATCGCGCGAGATCGTGGCGACGGAAGCCGACAAACTCATTTTGCAGGACAAAGACCCGAACTATCGGGTGTTGAACTTGACGAAAAGCACGTTCAACGAATCGGAGACGTCGTACTTCCATAAATCCGTCGGCGGATACAGCCCGGCCAAGTTGCGCCGTTATCAGGATATAATCGATTATCATTTTTCGCAACAGGGCATTAACCCGAATGTGCTGAATATGCTCAATACGCGTTATATCATCGTTCCGACTCAGCAAGGGCCTCAGGTGCAGAAGAACGACCGGGCGTTAGGTAATGCGTGGTTCGTGAACGAGATTCAGTGGGTGAACTCGCCCGATGAAGAAATCGTTGCCTTAAACGACTTCGATCCGTCGCAGAAAGCGGTGATCGACATGGTCTGGAAAGATAAACTGACCGATTGGGAGCAGTTACAACATGCGACGGACAGCACGGCTTCGATCCGTCTGGCCGACTACGTCAACCCGGGTCATCTGCTCTACGAGAGCAACAGCATGCAGCCTCGTCTGGCCGTCTTCTCCGAAGTATTCTACAAAACGTGGCGCGCGTATATCGACGGACAGGAAGTATCGCCGGTGCGGGTAAATTATATCCTGCGAGGCTTGAAAGTGCCCGCAGGTCAGCACAAGATTGAATTCAAGTGTATTGACGAAGTATATCTTCGCAGTGCGAAAATCTCCATGATCGGCTCCATCATGGTGGGAATCGTCCTGATCGGACTGCTCGGTTTTGCGCTTTGGGATGCTATTCGGAAGAAAAAGCCGGTCATCCCCGAGGCTTAACGCGCAATAGAACGAAATCTTTTCTAAGCCAAAATGAGGCTGTCTCAAAAGCAAAGACAGCCTCATTTTTTTATGTTCACCCCGCACGAACATCCTCTAACCGGCACAAGTCCGTAATATGTCACCAAAAAGGTTACTCATGTTACCAAAAAGGTTACAAATCGTTAGTTGTTTGTCCGGCGTAAGTCGGTAGAAAAGTACAGAGCCGGATTGTAAGAAAAAATCCGGACGGATTAGTCTAATCGAAAAAAAGAGGCGTCTCGTTTGGAGACGGCCTCTTTCTTTGGTTATTTGCAGGAAAACCATCGCGATTATTGGTCGCCACCGCGATGGTTCTCGCGATGCGGACGGCCTCCATTGTCACGACGGCCTCCGTTATTGTTCTGACGCGGCGGACGCGCGGGACGCTCCGCTTCCTTATACCCCTCGGGTTTCGGCATCAACACTTTGCGCGAAAGTTTGAATTTGCCGGTCTTCGGATCGATATCGACCAGCTTCACGGTGATGCTATCACCTTCACGCAGCCCTGTTTCTTCAACTGTTTCCAACCGTTTCCAATCGATCTCCGAGATGTGCAGCAGACCGTCTTTGCCCTGCATGAACTCGACGAAAGCACCGTACGGCATGATCGACGAAATTTTGCCTTCATACACCTCTCCTACTTCGGGTACGGCAACGATGGCCTTGATGGCACGCATCGCAGCGTCGATCGATTCTTTATTCGTCGCGGAGACCTCAACGATGCCCTGATTGTCGACTTCTTCGATCGAGATCGTTGCTCCGCTCTTTTCCTGAATGCCTTGGATGATCTTTCCACCCGGACCGATTACCGCACCAATGAATTCTTTGCCGATAATCAGGGTTTCGATACGCGGCGCATGAGGCTTGAGTTCGGCACGTGCTTCGGGCTGAGCGTCGGTCATCTTTCCGAGGATATGCATACGTCCCTCTTTGGCTTGCGCAAGCGCCTTTTCAAGAATTTCGTACGAGAGTCCGTCCACCTTGATATCCATCTGCGTAGCCGTAATACCGTCTTTCGTACCGGTCACTTTAAAGTCCATATCGCCGAGATGGTCTTCATCGCCGAGAATATCGGAAAGAATCGCGTAATTCGTTCCTTTGTTTTCCGAGATCAACCCCATCGCAATACCCGATACGGGCTTCTTGAGAGGCACACCGGCATCCCGCAGCGCCAACGTTCCGGCGCAAACGGTCGCCATGGACGACGAGCCATTCGACTCGAGGATATCCGAAACGACACGTACCACGTACGGATAATCGCTCGGGATCATCCGTTTGAGCGCGCGATGGGCCAAGTTTCCGTGTCCGATCTCGCGACGTCCCACGCCGCGTTGCGGTCTGGCCTCACCCGTCGAGAAAGGCGGGAAATTATAGTGCAGCAGGAAACGGTCACGTCCCTGATTCAGCACATCGTCAATGATTTTCTCGTCATTCTTCGTACCCAGCGTAACGGTTGTGAGCGACTGCGTTTCTCCGCGTGTAAAGATGGCGGCTCCGTGAGGTCCGGCCAAACAATCGGTCTCGACCCAGATGGGACGGATATCGGTTGTTTTCCGACCGTCGAGGCGCTTGCCTTCGTCGAGGATAGCCCGACGCATGGCTTCTTTTTCCACATCGTGATAGTAACGGTCGATCAGTGCCCCTTTCGTCTCCAGTTCTTCTTCCGTATACTGCGCTTTGAACTCTTCTACGATCTTCTCGAAAGCTTCGGCACGCTCGTGTTTACCCTGTCCCGAAACGGAAATCGCATACGCTTTGGCGTAGAGATCGTCGTGTACTTTTTTGCGCAAGTCTTCGTCGTTTTCCTCGTGGCAATATTCGCGTTTAACCGTTTTGCCGCATGCGGCTTCGAGTTCTTTCTGGACGAGACAATGCTTCTTGATGGCTTCGTGCGCCACCTTGATGGCTTCGAGCATCTCGCTCTCCTGCACTTCGCTCATCTCGCCTTCCACCATCATGATATTGTCGTACGTGGCGCCGACCATGATGTCGATATCGGCCTTTTCGAGCTGCGTAAAAGTCGGGTTGATGATAAATTGGCCGTCGACACGTGCTACACGCACTTCCGAGATCGGCCCACCGAACGGAATGTCGGAAACGGCAAGGGCTGCCGAGGCTGCCAGTCCGGCCAACGCATCCGGCATATCTTCACCGTCGGCAGAGAAAAGTATGATGTTTACAAATACTTCGGCATGATAATCGTCCGGGAAGAGCGGACGGAGTACGCGGTCGACCAGTCGCGAGGTGAGCACCTCATAGTCCGAGGCCTTACCTTCTCTGCGCGTAAAGCCGCCGGGGAAACGGCCGAATGCCGCAAATTTCTCCTTATAGTCTACCTGAAGCGGCATAAAGTCCGTACCGGGCACCGCGTCTTTTGCTGCACAAACCGTAGCCAACAGCACCGTGTTTCCCATTCGGACGGTTACGGAACCGTCAGCCTGCTTGGCTAACTTCCCGGTTTCGATGGTGATGATCCTTCCATCACCCAAATCAATCGTCTTTTCAATTACATTCATCTTGTTTCTTTCGTTACGTCTAAAAACATCTAACTTCTTAAAATTCGGACAAAGGTAGAAAATTATTGACAATTAATAGTAAACACACCGTTTTTTTCAGAAAAAGAGTAGTTGAAAGCCTCCTTCTCTCTCGTTGAAATATGGAGGATGATATGCCGCGAAAAGACTATTAAGCAGACCCATGAGAATCTTCATCAAGACTTGGTTAGCATATCTCGGATTTTTTATTTACGTTTGCAGGAAAATACATCATTAATATCTAAAATCATGGCAGAAGAAATCAAATTACTTTCTCCTCAAGCCGTTTGGGGATATTTTTATGACCTGACGCAAATCCCGCGTCCGACAGGACATACCCAGCAAGTGACGGAATATCTGAAAACGTTCGGCAAAGAACAGGGACTGGAAACGCTTCAGGATGCAACAGGCAATGTGCTGATACGTAAGCCGGCTACCGCGGGATATGAAGACCGCGAGACTGTTATTATGCAGTCTCATGTGGATATGGTGCCCCAGAAGAATGCCTCGGTACAGCACGATTTTCTGACCGATCCGATCGATGCATACGTCGATGGCGATTGGGTGACGGCACGTGAAACAACGCTCGGCGCCGATAACGGCATGGGGATGGCGTTAGCCATGGCCGTATTGTCAGACAAGACCTTGAAGCACGGCCCGCTCGAAGCCTTGTTTACCATCGACGAAGAGGTAGGCATGGATGGCGCATTCGGCTTGAAACCCGGCTTTCTGAAAGGGCGTATTCTGCTCAATGGCGACTCGGAAGAGGAAGGAATGTTATGTGTGGGCTGTGCCGGCGGTGCAGACCTGAATATTTCGTTCCGTTATCAGGATGGAGCACCTCTTATCGAAGGCGATGTGGCCGTAAAAATTTCGCTCACGGGACTAAAAGGCGGTCATTCGGGTGTCGATATCCATCTCGGCCGGGCCAATGCCAATAAGCTGATGTTCCGTTTACTGAAAATCGCCGTATGCGATTATGGCGCACGACTGGCCACCATCGACGGCGGCTCGCTGCGCAACGCGATCCCTCGCGAAGCGACAGCCGTGATCACCTTACCTGCCGACAATGTCGAACCTCTTTGGGAATTAATTGCCGACTATCAGGATTTGTTCCGCTCCGAATATAAGGGAATCGAAGAAGGTATCTGCCTCACGGCCGAGATGACCGAAGCACCGTCTTCACTGATCCCGGAAGAGATGCAGGACGATCTGATCAATGCCGTAGAAGGTTGCCAGAATGGGGTCATCAGCATGTTGAACGATTTTCCCGGAACGGTAGAATCGTCTTCGAATCTGGCGGTCGTAAAATCGGACAAAGGAACAATCGACGTCAAAATACTGGTGCGCAGCTCGTCGGAAAGCCGTAAGGAATCCGTTTGTTCGTCGATTGAAAGTGTCTTTTCGATGGCCGGCGCCAAAGTAGAATACGGCAACGCCTACGGGGGCTGGCAACCGAACATCGACTCACCCATTCTGCGGACAATGGAAACGACGTACGAAAAACTGTTCGGGAAAAAGCCGGCCGTGTCCGTGATGCACGCGGGGCTCGAATGCGGCATCATTCAGGAGGCGTATCCCGAAATGGATATGATTTCGTTCGGCCCGGATATCCGATTCCCGCATTCTCCCGACGAAGCCGTTCGCATCGCTTCGGTCGAAAAAGTGTGGCGACTGCTGACGGCAACGCTCGAGGATGCGCCACATGCGTCGTCGTAAGAGGCCTGAAACGCGCTCCTCTGTTTTTTGAAAAATCGTTACCTTTGTCGGTTCAATTTGAATGATCGCAGAATGGCAAAGAAGACGGTGAAAGAAGAAAACGGGTACATCCTGATCAAGGGAGCACGTGTCAACAATCTGAAAAATATCGATGTCAAGATTCCGCGCGACAAGTTCGTGGTAATTACCGGACTGTCGGGGAGTGGCAAGTCATCGCTGGCTTTCGACACATTGTATGCCGAAGGCCAGCGTCGTTATGTGGAAAGCCTTTCGGCTTACGCCCGTCAGTTTCTGGGACGCATGAGCAAGCCGGAATGCGATTATATCAAAGGTATTCCGCCGGCGATTGCCATCGAGCAGAAAGTCAGTGTCCGCAATCCTCGCTCGACGGTCGGCACGTCGACCGAAATTTACGAATATCTCCGTCTGCTATATGCCCGTCTGGGACGAACAATTTCGCCCGTGTCGGGACAGGAGGTCAAGAAGCATCAGGTATCCGACGTGGTGAAAAAGGCCTTGTCTTACCCTACCGGCACACGTTTCGCCGTTTATGCCCCGATCGTTCTGCCTGAAGGGCGGACGCTGAGAGAACAATTTGAAATCCTTCGGAAAGAAGGCTATACACGGCTCGAAATTGACGGGAAGATTTATCGCATACAGGAAGTGCTCGACGATGCCGAACTGATGAAAGCGAAAGATGCCGAGATTTTGATTGACCGGTTAGAGGTATCGGACGACAAACTGCTGAAAAACCGTCTGGCCGATTCCGTTGAGACCGCTTTTTACGAAGGACACGGCACTTGTCGGCTGAAAGTATATCTATCGGAATTGCCGAAAGTGTTTGAATTCTCAAAACGTTTCGAGGCTGACGGGATGGTTTTCGAGGAGCCGACCGAGATGATGTTCAACTTTAATAACCCGCTGGGAGCCTGCCCCACCTGCGAAGGCTTCGGGAAAGTGCTGGGTATCGATGAAGACTTGGTTGTGCCGGATAAAAGTCTGTCGGTCTACGAGGGCGCTGTCGTATGCTGGAAAGGCGAAGTGATGGGCGAGTGGTTGCGCGACTTTATCCATGCCGCAGCCAAACACGGTTTTCCGATACACCGGCCTTACTTCGAGCTGACAGATAAGGAGAAAGAACTATTGTGGCACGGAGCCCGCGGGGTGCATGGCATCGACGACTTTTTCAAGTTTGTCGAAAGCAATCAGTACAAGATCCAGTATCGTGTCATGTTAGCGCGATATCGCGGCAAAACGACATGTCCGGTCTGCAAGGGCAGCCGGCTGAAGCCATCGGCGCTTCACGTGCAGGTGGGCGGGAAGAATATGGCCGAGCTGGTCACGATGCCGGTGACCGAGGTAAAAGCTTTTTTCGATCGATTGGAACTGAGCGAAGCCGATGCGGTCATTGCCAAACGTTTGCTGACAGAGATCAACAACCGGCTGCAATTCCTGCTCGATGTGGGGCTGGGCTATCTGACGCTCGACCGGCTGTCGGCCACCCTTTCGGGAGGCGAGAGCCAGCGCATCAGTCTGGCCACGTCGTTGGGAAGCAGTCTCGTCGGGTCGCTCTACATCCTCGACGAACCGAGTATCGGGCTGCACTCGCGTAATACCGATATGCTGATCAAGGTGCTTCGCCAATTGCAGGCGCTGGGCAATACGGTGGTCGTTGTGGAGCATGACGAAGAGATTATCCGCGCGGCCGACTATATCATCGACATCGGCCCGGCGGCGGGAAGACTCGGCGGTGAGGTCGTCTATCAGGGTGTCGTAAACGGATTACAGCAACAGACCGACAGTCATACCGTACGTTATCTGACAGGGGAGGAGCAGATCGAAGTGCCTCTTTATACGCGTCCGTGGAATGAGTATATCGAAATCAAAGGCGCGCGCAAGAACAACCTGAAACAGGTCGATGTGAAGTTTCCGTTGCATGTGATGACCGTCGTCACGGGAGTCAGCGGATCGGGCAAAAGTTCGCTCGTACGCGACATCCTCTACGAAGGCATGAAGCGTTTGCTGGATGATGCGCCGGCATCGGTCGAATGTACGTCGATCACAGGAGATATCCACCGGATCAAAGCCATCGAATTTGTAGATCAGAACTCGATCGGCAAAAGTTCGCGTTCCAACCCGGTGACGTACATCGGAGCATACGACGAGATACGCAAGCTCTTTGCCGAACAACCCTTAGCGCGTCAGATGGGCTATCAGGCGGCACATTTTTCTTTCAATAAAGAGGGTGGTCGTTGCGAAGAGTGCAAGGGGGAAGGGCGGATCACGGTCGAGATGCAGTTTATGGCCGACATTATGCTCGAATGCGAGGTCTGCCACGGCAAACGATTCAATGCCGATACGCTGGAGGTCGAATATCACGGAGCGAATATCTACGATGTGCTTGAGATGACCGTAAGTCAGGCGATCGAGTTTTTCGGGGCTCAGAAAGATGCGCAGGCCAAAAAGGTGGTAAAGAAACTAAATCCTCTGCAAGAAGTTGGACTGGGATATATCAAGCTGGGACAGACCTCTTCGACGCTTTCGGGAGGTGAAAACCAGCGTGTCAAACTCGCCTATTATCTGAGTCAGGAAAAGCAGGCGCCCACCATGTTCGTGTTTGACGAACCGACGACGGGGCTTCATTTCCACGACATCAAGACGCTGCTCAAAGCGTTTAACGCCTTAATTGACCGGGGGCACACGGCTGTGATCATCGAGCATCACCCCGACGTCATCAAATGCGCCGATTACATCATCGATTTGGGTCCCGAAGGAGGGAAAGCGGGCGGACAAGTGGTCTGCACCGGCACACCACACGATATTGCGGCCTGCGAACAATCATATACAGGGAAATACCTGAAAGGAAAGCTCAAAAAATAATGTCGAGAAAGGCTTGACTGGCAAAGAAATCTCAATCAAGCCTTCTCTCCTTCGCAAATTCGGGAGATATATAATTGGAAAAGCTCCCGCATACATCGGCCGCGAACTCCATACCGCAACGAATGATTTTGCTCCATGCCATCTCGCTCAGCTGCGGCAGATCGTGATAACCGATACCGTATTTGATGAGGCCGTAGACAATGCCGGCATTGAAATTATCGCCGGCGCCAATCGTGCTGACCGGCGTCAGAGACAACACATCATAATGTGTCCGTCCATCTTCCGTGTATAGATTGATCCCGTCCTTCCCATGTGTTGTAATCAATCGTTTACAGTAGAATTTCACCTCGTTCCGATAAATATCGTCCGTGTCCGACTTTCGGTATAAATTCATAAAATCTTCGTCCGATCCTCTGACAATATCGGCAAATTCATAATTGTCCATTACCATCGGGCGGAGTTGAATAGCCTCGTGAGCATGCGCTTTACGAAAATTCAGATCATAATAGATGATAGCCCGTTGTGCTTTGGCGTATTCGACGAGCTCCGTCACCCGCTCGCGCATCCTCGGATTCAGCGCATAGTAAGAACCAAAAATTAGAATATCGTCCGGACGAATGGTCGGAAGATGACCATTCGGGCGTTTGGATGAGTGCTGGGTATAAAAGAGATATTCGGCATCCTTACTTTCGGACAGGAAAGCCAGAGAGACCGGACTTTTCATATCCGGAGAGCGATCCATGAAATCGGTTGTCATCCCGTTCGATTTCATAAAGTCGCAGATCATGTCACCGACCCGGTCTTTTCCCAGTTCGCTCGTGAATGCAACGGGAATCCCGACCCGACTCAATGAGACCATGGAATTAAACGTCGAGCCGCCCGGCACCGCGGCATGGGGCTGGTTATCCTGAAAAATAATATCCAGAATCGTTTCGCCGATACCGATCACCTGTCGCATGATTCCTCCTCCATTTTACTTTGCTGACGACTTTTCGAGCCCAGATAGCCACCGTGATGTCGCTTGGCATAATCGGCATTCGTGAATCCGATGTGTTTCATCGTCCCTACCACCAGCACATCGCCGATTACCGTCATGACCGTTGTCGACGTTGTCGGCGTCAATCCCAGCACACACACCTCCTTCGGTGCTCCGGTCAAGAGACATACGGCCGCCTCTTGGGCTAACTGGCTTTTGGGGTCGGACGTGATTACAATAAACGGCATGTCTTCTACCAGTCCCCGTGTCAGTTGTACGAGTTCCAGCAGTTCGCGTGTTTTTCCCGAATTTGAGATCAGCAGCATCACGTCGTTCGGACAGACAATGCCCAGATCGCCATGCTGCGCCTCGCTGGGATGCAAAAAGAATGCCGGCGTGCCTGTTGAGCTGAACGTCGTTGCGATATTCATCGCGATTTGGCCGGCTTTCCCCATACCGCTCGTAATCAACTTCCCGCCCTGTTCGTGAACGTGTTTTACAATCAAGGCAACAGCCTCCGTATAATATTCTGTTACAGGAATCCGGCGAACGGCCTCCGCCTCCTGTTCGATAATCGTTCGTATCTCTTCCGTCATCATAATTGCAAAAGTAAGTGATATTTTTTTTCAGCCACTATAAAATAACGTATATTTGCATCCGTTGAATAAAAAAATACCCCTATATGAGAATCGATAAAATACGCTATTGGGCAGTTGTGTGCGGTCTTTTGCTCACACTGCCCGCCTGCCGACAAAGCACAGCCGAATTTACGGTTACAGGAATCGTTGCCGGAGCCGATGGCCAAACCATGTACATCGAAAACATCGGTCTCTCGGAAATCCAACTGATCGACTCCGTCAAACTCAACTCATCCGGTAAATTCACGTTCAAAATCGAACAGCCTAAATATCCGGACTTCTATCGGTTAAGGCTAAAAAAACAATGGATTAATTTTGCCATTGACTCAACCGAGACGGTTACTTTCACGGCCGATGCCGCGACGTTCGCCACGTCCTACACCGTGGAAGGCTCTGAGAACTGCATCGCCATCAAAGAGATTACACTCGCCCAGTTAGATGCCGATCAGGAAATCAATCGCATACGCAGCGAGTACCGTTCCGGCGTCCTTTCCGATACAGCCTACCGTCGTCGAACTCTCAACATGGCTGAAGCTTACAAGGAAGTGGCACGCAAACACATCTACGCCAACCCGATGTCTACTGCCGCATACTACGCCCTTTTCCAGCAAGTCGACGGTCTCCTGTTCTTCGACCTCTACGACAAAGCCGATTCCCGCTCCTTCGGCGCCGTAGCAACAAGCTACAATCATTTGTATCCGGAAAGTCCGCGTGCCAAGCATCTCTATAATCTGGCATTACAGTCGCTGAAAGTAATCCGTAGCCGGCAGACCCTCGACTTAAACCAGATGGAAACGAAAGAGATCGATATGCTGGATATCGATCTGCCCGACCTCCGGGGTGTTGCCGTAAAATTATCGGACACGGCAAAAGACAAAGTGACGATTCTCAATTTCACGGCTTATGAAACGGAATGGGCACCTTCGCTTAACCTTACGCTGGGATCGCTCTACGAAAAATATCATGCCAGAGGACTCGAAATTTATCAGGTTTCCTTAGATACGGATCTTCATCACTGGAAAAACGTGGCATCCAATATGGGCTGGACATGCGTCCGCGATCCCCAGTCCGTTTACTCGCAGGCTGCGGCACTCTATAATGTCAAACAACTTCCGGCGATCTTTTTACTTAACCGGCGAGGCATTTTAGTTAAGCGCATCGATGATCTGGACGCTCTTGAGAAAGAAATCGAAGCTCTCCTGTAAAGAAAAGGAATCCGGTATGATGTTATAAAGCAGCATTTCAAGATTTGCATATCTGTAAAATATCCGTTACTTTTGCACCCGAGTAATAAGTAATAAACATTTGGATTCCGGTCAGAGCCTTTCTTGACCGGGATTCTTTTTTTATCTTTTAATTAAACGACGAGGGAGGACATACAAATGGCTGTTACGTACATGACAGAAGAAGGCTACAACAAGATTCTGGCCGAAATCAATTATCTCGAAAGCGTCAAACGTCCTGAGATATCAGCACAGATCGCAGAGGCACGCGACAAAGGCGACCTTTCCGAAAATGCGGAATACGATGCCGCCAAAGAAGCGCAAGGTATTTTGGAAGGGAAAATTGCTCAACTCAAAGGGCTGATCTCCAACGCGCGGCTTATCGATGAAGCACAGATCAAGACGGATGTTGTACAGATTATGAACAAGGTGAAAATCAAAAATCTGCAAAACAAAGCCGTCATGACTTATACGCTCGTATCCGATTCGGAAGCCAACTTGAAAGAGAACAAAATCGCCGTCAGTACACCCATCGCACAGGGACTGATGGGAAAGAAAGTAGGCGACATCGCCGAAATCCAAGTCCCTTCGGGCATGATGAAGTTTGAAATCATGGAAATATCGATTTAATAAGACATCCATTATGGCTACTATTTTCAGCAAAATCGTCAACGGTGAAATACCGTGCCACAAGATCGCAGAAAACGATGAATTTTTCGCTTTTCTCGATATTCGTCCTTTGGCCGAAGGACATACGCTTGTCATCCCCAAGGAAGAAATCGATTATCTTTTCGATATCGACGACGAACGGTTGGGACGCATGATGGCTTTCGCCAAGAAAATCGCATCCGCGCAGAAACAGGCTATTCCTTGCAAGCGCATCGGGGTGACCGTTATCGGACTGGAAGTGCCGCATGCGCACATCCATCTGGTACCTATGCAGAAAGAGTCCGACATGCACTTCGGGAAGGAAAAGCTCGAACCGACATCCGAACAGTTGGCAGAAGTGGCTGCACGAATCCGCTCGAAGCTCAGCGGAGTATAACCCCTCTGAAAAATTACACGCGCCCGCCTGTCAGGCGCGAGAAAACATTCCTGTCTAAAGCCTTCGAAGGGCTTAGGGCAGGAATTGTTATTTGGGGCACCTTCGATCAAAAATACCCGTGATTCTCTTGTTCTTTGCCTACTGTAACCCTCTGTCTGCACCGCTTTATTCTCCAAAAAATCGTTAGAAGCTGCATCAATACATTGATTGTGGATTTGTTGAAAACTTTTTCGGCAGCTACTGTAAAGGAGCTATGGGTAATTTTCTATCTTTGTACACGTAAACGGTTTCCGCGTTGCACGACGCAACAAGGAATGAAAATGGGAATCCGGTGCAAGTCCGGAACTATCCCCGTAGCTGTAAGTTCCGCCATACGCGGACGGCACCATCTAAGGCCACTGCTCTCGTCGGCGACGGAGCGGGAAGGCGTGCCGCCCGGAACAAGTCAGAAGACCTGCCGTGATACACGAAACAAAATATGGAAGTTCTCGGGTGGAAGGACTTACAAAGAGAGGCAGAATTTGCATACATTATATAATACAGGAACAGATGGAAACATTTATCACGAAACGTGATGGGAAAAAAGAGCTTTTCTCCATCGACAAGATTAAGAACGCTGTGACCAAGGCTTTCCTCTCGGTCGGCTGTTTCCCGTCGGACGAAGACTTGACCTCGATACTCGGACATGTACAGATCAAAGACGGCATGTCGGTCGAAGAAATTCAGAACCAAGTCGAAACGGCGCTTATGTGTGAACGCTACTATAAAGTGGCCAAATCGTATATCCTTTATCGACAGAAACACCTTGAGGACCGCGAAGTGCGTGACAAGCTGGCTTTTCTGATGAACTACTGCGACGCGAAAAACGCCGCCACAGGGAGTAAGTTCGACGCCAACGCCAATGTGGAGCACAAGAACATCGCCACGCTGATCGGCGAACTGCCCAAGCAGAACTTCATCCGCCTGAATCGCCGCCTGCTGACCGACCGTCTCAAGGAGATGTACGGCAAAGAGCTTTCGGATAAATACCTCTCGTTGCTCAACCGTCATTTCATCTACAAGAACGACGAAACGAGCCTTGCCAACTACTGCGCGAGTATCACGATGTATCCGTGGCTGATCGGCGGCACAAAATCGATCGATGGGAACTCAACGGCTCCGAGCAATCTGAAATCGTTCTGCGGAGGCTTCGTAAATATGGTTTTCATCGTCTCAAGCATGCTTTCCGGAGCGTGTGCCACACCCGAATTCCTGATGTATATGAACTATTTCATCCAAAAGGAATATGGCGAAGATTATTACCTGCATCCCGACCGCGATGCCGATTTGTCGCTCAAACGGCGGAGCATCGACAAAGTGATTACCGATTGCTTCGAGCAGGTCGTCTATTCGATCAATCAGCCGACGGGAGCGCGTAACTTTCAGGCTGTTTTCTGGAACGTGGCCTACTACGACCGGTACTATTTCGAGAGTCTCTTCGGTGAGTTCGTCTTCCCCGACGGCAGCCGCCCGCACTGGGAGTCGCTCAGTTGGTTACAGAAGCGCTTTATGAAATGGTTCAATAAAGAACGCACCAAGACCGTGTTGACATTCCCCGTCGAAACGATGGCGTTACTTACCGAAAATGGCGATGTAAAAGATAAGGAATACGGCGATTTCACGGCCGAGATGTATGCCGAAGGACACTCCTTCTTCACGTATATCAGCGACAATGCCGATTCGCTTTCGAGCTGTTGCCGGCTACGCAACGAAATACAAGACAACGGGTTCAGCTATACGCTCGGAGCGGGAGGCGTCTCGACCGGCTCGAAAAGCGTGTTGACCATTAACCTGAATCGTTGCATACAGTACGCCCACCAACGGAGCCTCCCTTATATGATGTATCTCGAAGACATCGTCGATCTGGTACACAAGGTGCAGCTCGGTTACAACGAGAACCTCAAGATGTTACACTCCAAAGGTATGTTGCCTCTCTTCGATGCGGGTTATATCAATATGAACCGGCAATACCTGACCATCGGCGTGAACGGACTTGTCGAAGCGGCCGAATACCTCGGTATCGAAATCAGCGATAACCCGCAATACACGGCATTCGTGCAGGAAGTACTCGGGCTTATCGAACGTTACAATAAGAAGTACCGCACGAACGAAGTGATGTTCAACTGCGAGATGATCCCGGCCGAGAATGTAGGCGTCAAACATGCCAAGTGGGACAAAGAAGACGGCTTCGTCGTTCCGCGCGAGTGTTATAACAGTTACTTCTACATTGTCGAAGACGAGTCGTTGAACCTGATCGATAAATTCCGTCTGCACGGACGCAAATACATCGAGCATCTGACCGGTGGTTCGGCGCTCCATGCCAATCTGGACGAGCATCTCTCACAAACGCAATATCGCCAGCTCTTGCGTGTTGCCGCAGCCGAAGGGTGTAATTATTTTACATTTAACATTCCGAACACGCTGTGCAAAGAATGCGGTCATATCGATAAGCGTCATCTTAAGGCCTGTCCCGTTTGCCATAGTCAGCAAGTGGATTACCTGACGCGCGTTATCGGCTATATGAAACGTGTGAGCAACTTCTCGCTCGCCCGGCAGAAGGAGGCTTCGAGGCGATATTACGAAAATATCAATGCCGCGAAACAGTCGGTGGGAAAGAAGCCGGTTGTCCATGAGATGTCATGTTGAAATACGTTAGCTACGATATCGTTTTTCGTGAAATACCCGATGAGACGACGCTCGCCCTGAATCTTTCGAACTGCCCGAACGGTTGTCCGGGCTGCCACAGCTGGTGGCTTCAGGAAGATCGGGGCGAACCGCTGACGGAAGAAACATTAGCCGGGCTCCTCGGCTGCTACGGAAACGCTGTGACCTGCTTGTGCTTTATGGGCGGTGATGCAGAACCGTACGAAGTGGCACGGCTTGCGGCATTCCTAAAACAAACAACAACAATCAAAGTCGGATGGTATTCGGGACGTTCCGTACTGCCGTCCGACTTTCCCGTTCACCACTTTCAATACATTAAGTTAGGGCCGTACATCGAGCGTTTAGGCCCTCTTTCTTCACCGACAACGAACCAGAAACTTTATCGAATCACCGACGATGGAGAAATGATCCCCATGATGTATCCGTCACGGTAGAACTCACAAAAACACTTCTCTTAACCGTTTACCATAAATAGATTTCAGGCTTTCAGCTCTCTATCGAGGGGATTGCTTTTTTCCTAAGGATGCGCATTGGGCTGAATGAACATGCCCTTTCAGGACTCTGTTTTCATTGGTTATATTCTCAACTGTTTTTCTACTTTAACCCCTTTGTGTCATATACGCTCAAAAGAATGAAAATCATTCGACGGTGAATGAAAACAATCCGACGATAAACATTCTCTCCACATCTCAACTTCGCCGAAATATGGTGGAGAATATGGAAGGAAAGAGAACAAAACCACAAGGTACGTGAGCAGCGACGAGTTGTTCTACGTTGCAAACAGAGCCTTAACCTGTGCCGGAAAAGTCTTGTTCATAACATTAAAAGGAGATACAGCTTAATGATGAAGGCTTGGTTAATAAATTATTTTATTTTTATATCTGAAAAATAGAAATCCTGTTTATTATTTCGACTGGGGTTAATAAAAAAGTATTTATATTTGCGCTAAAAACAAAAAGCAATGAAGATAAATAATCGCAGAGAATTTTTAAAGCAGGCCGCTGTAGCGGGAGCTTCGGCGATGGCCGTCCCGGCTTTGTCGGGATGTACAAAACAGTCGCAGAGTGAATCATCCCATAAATATCATGAAGAACAGACATCAGCACTTGAGAGCCGTCTGATTGTTCCGAAAGGGCAGGGGTTAAAAATCACAGGTACCTTTTTGGACGAGATTTCGCATGACATCCCCCACCAAAACTGGGGAGAAAAAGAATGGGACAGAGATTTCCGCCACATGAAGGAAATTGGAATCGACACCGTCATTCAAATACGTTCCGGTTATCGCAAGTTTATCACCTATCCCTCAAAATACTTGCTGGGCAAAGGCTGTTATATGCCTTCGGTCGATCTGGTGGACATGTTTCTGCGACTCGCCGATAAGTACGGCATGAAATATTATTTCGGATTGTACGACTCCGGACGGTACTGGGATACGGGCGACCTGAGTTGGGAGATCGAAGACAATAAATATGTGATTGACGAAGTCTGGCAAAACTACGGGAAATATAAAAGTTTCGGCGGCTGGTATATCAGCGGAGAAATCAGCCGTCAGACGAAAGGAGCAATCGACGCGTTTCATGCCATGGGTAAGCAGTGTAAGGACGTTTCGGGCGGACTGCCGACGTTTATTTCACCATGGATCGACGGAAAGAAGGCCGTCATGGCCAGTGGAGGCAAGCTGACGAAGGCGGACGCTGTTTCGGTACAGGAGCATGAAAAAGAGTGGAGTGAGATTTTCTCCGGTATCTGCGATGTAGTAGACGCATGCGCCTTTCAGGATGGACATATCGATTACGACGAACTGGACGCATTTTTTGAGGTCAATAAAAAGATGGCTGACAAATACGGCATGAAGTGCTGGACGAACGCCGAATCGTTCGACCGTGACATGCCGATCCGCTTCTTACCGATCAAATTCGATAAGTTGCGGATGAAGCTCGAAGCGGCAGCGCGCGCCGGATACGACAAGGCCATTACGTTCGAGTTCTCTCATTTCATGAGTCCGCAGTCGGCCTATCTGCAAGCCGGACACCTGTATAACCGTTACAAGGAATATTTTGAGATCGGATAAGCCATGAAATCGAACGTTCATTTCGGATATTTGATTTTTCTCTCTGTCGTCGCGGCGCTCGGCGGTTTTCTGTTCGGGTACGACACGGCCGTAATCTCCGGTACCGTTTCGCAGGTAAGCCTTCAGTTTGGGCTCGATGCCATTCAGCAGGGCTGGTATGTAGGCTGCGCACTGATCGGTTCGATTACGGGCGTCGCATTCGCAGGAGTATTGGGCGACGCGATCGGACGAAGAAAGACGATGTTGCTCGCCGCCGTACTGTTTACGGTCTCGGCCATTGGCTGTGCCGTCTGTGCCGACTTCAACCAGCTGGTGATCTACCGGATTATCGGAGGGGTGGGGATCGGTGTGGTGTCGATTATTTCGCCGTTATACATTTCGGAGCTGGCCGTTGCCGAATATCGAGGGAGGCTTGTCTCACTGTATCAGTTGGCCATCACGGTCGGATTTTTGGCTGCTTATTTAGTTAACTTCCGACTTCTCGGATATGCGGAGAATCCCTATTTGCAGGCTACGTCGTCCGGGACGTTTTTCGGTAAGATTTTCATCGAGGAAGTATGGCGTGGCATGTTGGGAATGGAAACCTTTCCCGCCGCACTTTTCTTCGTGATCATTTTCCTGATCCCCGAGAGTCCGCGTTGGCTCATTCTGAAAGGGGACGAGGCGCGTGCCGCTGGCATTTTGCGGAAAGTATACGTTTCGGAAGAAGATGTGCGGATGCAGGTCGGCGAAACGAAACAGTCCGTCGCCTCCGAAGGGAAGTCCGAATGGTCGGTACTGTTTACGCCGGGTATCTTCAAAGCGGTCGTTATCGGTGTCGGCATTGCCATTCTGGGACAGTTTATGGGCGTCAATGCCGTGTTGTATTACGGCCCGACGATTTTTGAAAATGCGGGCTTGTCCGGCGGCGACTCGTTGTTCTATCAGGTACTGGTAGGTCTGGTGAATATGCTGACGACCGTGCTGGCTTTAGTGATCATCGACCGGGTCGGACGCAAGAAGCTCGTTTATTATGGGGTATCGGGAATGATCGGTTCGTTGCTGCTAATCGGGCTGTATTTTATTTACGGTGAAGCGCTCGGCATTTCGAGCCTCTTCCTGCTGACGTTCTTTCTGCTGTATATTTTCTGTTGTGCCGTTTCGATTTGTGCCGTTGTATGGGTTTTACTTTCCGAGATGTACCCGACGAAAGTACGCGGGCTGGCCATGTCGATAGCAGGCTTTGCCTTGTGGATCGGGACGTATCTGATCGGACAGCTGACACCGTGGATGTTGCAAAATCTGACACCGGCGGGGACATTCTTCCTCTTCGCCATCATGTGTGTACCTTATATTTTAATTATATGGAAACTGGTTCCGGAAACAACCGGAAAAACACTGGAAGAAATTGAAAAATATTGGAAAAAATAATAGAAAAGATTTCATGAAACGCAGACAATTCTTGACATACGCCGCATTGGCCGGAGGCAGTAGCTTATGGTCTCTATCGAATGCGGGAGGAATGAATTTTAGTAATAAAACGTATTTTCCGGCGAACGAAGAAGCAACGAAGGAGCAACGAACGGATATCGTTATTATCGGCGGAGGATTCGGAGGCTGTGCCGCGGCACTGGCCGCATGTCGCAACGGACTGAACGTCGTCATGACCGAAGAGACCGACTGGATCGGCGGACAGGTATCGCAACAAGGCGTTCCTCCCGATGAGCATCCGTGGATCGAGACGCACGGCGCACCGGCTTCGTATCGTACCTTCCGGAATAAAGTCCGTGAATACTACCGGCGCAATTACCCGTTGACCGACGAAGCGCGTGCCCGCCAATTCCTCAATCCCGGCGACGGACTCGTGTCCCACCTCTGCCACGAACCCATCGTGTCAGTAGCTGTGCTGACGGAGATGCTATTGCCTTACCTGAGCGCCGGCAAACTCAAAATCTTGCTTGGCTACAAAGCACGGCAAGCCGAAGTAAAAGGCGACTCGGTACGTGCCGTTGAGGTATATTGCAAGGAGACGGGTCACTCCATGACGCTCTCCGCCCCCTATTTTGTGGATGCCACCGAATGCGGCGACTTGCTGCCGTTGACAAAAACAGAATATGTGACCGGTGCAGAAGCGAAGTCGGAAACGAACGAGCTGCATGCCGCAGCCGAAGCAATGCCGACGAACAACCAGGCGTTTACCGTATGTTTCGCGATGGATTATGTGCCGGGGGCAAATCTGACGATCGACAAACCCGCAGATTATGCTTTTTGGCGCGATTATATCCCGTCGTTGAAACCTGCCTGGTCTGGGCGTCTGATCGATCTGAGCTATCCTGATCCGATTACGCTGAAAACGCGACAGGCCGGATTCCATCCCGAAGGAAACGAACTCAGCGTGTTCAACCTCTGGAACTACCGGAAAATCATTTCCCGTAAAAACTTTACGCCGGGATTGTACAGCGGAGACATCACGATCGTCAACTGGCCTCAAAACGATTACCTGCTCGGGAACCTGCTCGATGTGTCCGACATGGAATTTGAGAAACATGTGGCTCAGGCCAAACAGCTGAATTTATCGCTGTTCTATTGGTTGCAGACTGAGGCTCCGCGTCCTGACGGCGGCACGGGATGGCCCGGATTACGCCTGCGCGGCGACGTGCTCGGTACGGACGACGGGATGGCCAAATATCCGTATATCCGTGAAGCACGACGCATCAAGGCCATGTTTACCGTCACGGAAGAGCATGTCGGGAAGGAAAACCGCAAGCTCGCTACGGGCGAGACAAAAGCCGCCGAATTCTACGACAGTATCGGCATCGGCTACTATCGCATCGATCTCCATCCGTCGTTCGGCGGAGATAATTACATCGATGTGGATTCGCTGCCGTTCCAGATACCATTGGGCGCTTTGATCCCGCAACGGGTCGATAACGTATTGCCAGCCTGCAAAAATATCGGGACGACCCATATCACGAACGGTTGTTACCGTTTGCATCCGGTTGAATGGAGTATCGGCGAAGCAGTCGGAATGCTGCTCGCCTATGCGAAGGAAAAGAAAGTGCTTCCGCGCGCTGTCCGCGAAGACAGAACGCTTCTCTCCGAATTCCAGCAACGGATACAGGCGCAAGGCGCGGAAATCCGCTGGAAGGACAGTAGCGCGTAAGTAGGGTAAATAAAAGATTTTCAGATATGGCCGAAGAACGATTTGTTTTTCGGCTAATATTTTGTATGTCAAAAAACTGATAAATAGTCTGGTTAACAGAAAAGAAACTAAATTACTAATAGCAAAAGAATTGAAAATGAATGTGAATGTAAAAAAGCGATTATCGAGCGTATTACTCCTATCGTGTCTGATGGGGGTTCCTGTTTCGATATTGCATGCGGAAAAGTTTGCTGGAGTAACGGTCGTAACTCAGCAAAAAGAGATCAAGGGAACGGTAAAAGACCGTTCGGGTGAACCGATTATCGGTGCGAATGTGTATGTAAAAGGTACGACGAATGGTGTCGTAACGGGTGTGGATGGCGATTTTTCCATTCAGGTATCCTCGAGCGACATACTAGTTATCTCTTTTATCGGTTTTAAAAATGTTGAAGTTCCGGTAAAAGATCAACTTGTTATACATGTATCGTTAGCTGAAGACTCGGAGTTACTTGATGAGGTCGTTGTAACAGCACTGGGTATTAAGCGCGAAAAGAAAGCATTAGGTTATGCGATGCAGGAGATTAAAACGGAAGGGCTCACGGAGAACCGTTCCGTAAGTGTCGCCAACATGTTGCAAGGCAAAGTGGCGGGAGTACAAATTAATCAATCGGCTACAGGGGTTGGCGGTTCTACCCGTGTAGTTCTTCGCGGTACGACATCGTTGAGTGGAAACAACCAGCCGTTGTGGGTGGTAGACGGAATTCCCATCAGCGATGATGTAAACCAGAAAGCCGATCAGTGGGGAGGTCGTGACGCCGAAGGTGGTGCTTCCGAAATTAATCCGGAAGACATTGAGTCGATCTCGGTTCTCAAAGGTGCGAATGCGGCTGCCATGTACGGTTCACGTGCACAGAACGGTGCTATCATCGTAACGACAAAGAAAGGGCAATCCGGCGATCTGAGAATCGAATACAACGGTAACTTGACCTTCTCTGCTGCTTATGATGCATTCAAGTATCAAAATACATACGGACAAGGTTCGGCCGGAAAATATGATCCGGCAGCGGTGGGAGGCTCATGGGGGCCAAAGATGGAAGGTCAGATGGTCCAGAACTGGCGAAAAACACTTTATGGACAAGCAGATGCCCCGGATTACACACTCGAATCACAAGGCAACTACATCGACAAGTTCTACCGTACGGGCGTGAATTATACGAACTCAATCATTGCGTCCGGAGGTACGGAAAAAATGCAGTCCCGCTTTTCGTTTACCGACTCACGCAATGAAGGCATCACGCCCAATCATTCGCTAAACCGTCAGTATTACGACCTGAGCTCGCAATGGAGCAGCAAGTACATTGACCTGAGCGCCAAAGTAAATTTTATGCGCCAGAAAGCGTTGAACCGGCCACGTCTGGGCGAATATGGGGTGATGCAACAGTTTGTATTTATGCCACGCAATGTCCGGTTACAGGATCTGGAAGATTGCATTATAAATAACAATGTGGCGAACTGGTCGGGTACGAGTACGACGATTTTCAACCCTTACGCATTGGTGATGCCGGAGAATGGGGCAAAAGAACAGCGTAACCGTTTACTCGGAAAGGTACAGGCCGTAGCAAAAATCACGGATTACCTGAGACTGACCGGCCGTGTGGGATTAGACTGGTATAACGACGAATCAACCAGTCAGACATCCTATAATTACACGATTACAGAGACTGGATATCATAAAGGTATGATCAACTATGAAGAGTTTAATGCAGACCTGATCCTCAATTTCGACAAACATTTCGGTGATTTCAGTGTCTTGGCGAACTTCGGTGCCGCAACGACAAGTCGTAAACTCAGCTCACTGAACGGTTCGTCAGGATATTACACGTTGCCCGGGCTGGCTGCTTTGGCCAACGGTAATAATCAGACCACGTCGGAGAATTACTCTAAAAAGCGCGTAAATTCCGTGTTAGGAAATGCTACCGTAGGATACAAGAGCATGGCCTATCTTGATGTGACGGCACGTAACGACTGGTCTTCGACGCTTCCGGCTGATAATCGTTCATACTTCTATCCGTCAGTCAGCCTGTCGGGAATCTTGTCTGAGATGTTCCATCTTCCTGAAGCCGTTTCGTATTGGAAAGTGCGAGGATCGTGGGCACAGGTAGGTAATGATACCGAGCCGTACAAATTGGTAAACACTTATGAACTGAATAAGACGAACGGCAACATCATCAATGCCAATTCTTCTTCTACCTTCCCGCTGTTCGATCTGAAACCCGAGAATACAACATCGTGGGAATTGGGTACCGAACTGCGCATGTTCAATAACCGGTTGGGACTTGATTTGACGTATTATTCGTCGAACACAACCAACCAGATACTCTCCGTTACCATGCCCGGATCGTCGGGGTATACCACGAAACTGATCAATGCCGGTAAGATGACCAGTAAAGGTTGGGAAATTATGTTGACCGGTACACCCGTGCTAACGAAAGATTTCTCATGGGATGTTACGCTGAACTGGGGACAGAATCGTACTGAGTGTGTTGAGCTGGCCGATGGACTGACCCAGTTCGTGATTGGCGAAACACGTATGGGTAAGGTCGTAGCTCGTGAAGGCAGTCGCTACGGCGATATTGTTTCGACTGCGTATAAACGCGATGTAAACGGGAATATCATCGTGAACGAAAAGAGCGGACTACCGCAGAAAGAATCGAATCAGGTACTCGGCAATATGACTCCGGACTGGACGGGCTCATTCGCTTCGTTGCTGACCTGGAGAGGTTTCTCTCTAAATGCCTTGATTGATGTCAATTACGGAGGGAGCTTTCTTTCGGCTACCAGCTCCTATGCCGATTTCTATGGGAATTCCGAACGTGCAGGACAACGTGATAATGTCTCGGCCGATTTCCCGACAGGACATATCATCGTAGACGGAATTAACGAAAACGGAAAAAAGAACACAACGAAGATCGGACTGGAAGAGTACTATCAGGGACTTGGCGGCTCTTACGGGCTGGGTGAAGCGCATCTCTACAGCAAAACCTACGTGAAGGTACGTGAAGTGGCCATCGGTTATACGCTGCCCAAAGCATGGCTTTCGGGATTGCCGGTATCGAGTGTGAAAATCTCGGCCGTAGGACGCGATTTGTTTTATCTTTACAAAAAAGCCCCGATGAATCCGGAGTTTGCATTCTCTCGTGCCGATTATGCACAAGCATTCGAATATGCCGCGATGCCTCCGACGCGCACTTTGGGCTTCTCTCTTAATGTTAAATTTTAATGGTATTTACGATTATGAAACGAATAAAGAATATAATTTTCATTTGCATACTGGCCGGAATGATCGCAGGTTGTACCGGAAACTTCGACAGTATGAATAAAAACCCCTTGGCCGCTACCGAAGTAACGCCTTCCTTGCTGCTGACTAAGATGGAAGAATACGGCTTCAATTGCCGTTCATGGGAGTATCAGGTGGGGAATAACCTATACACCAATGATTATGCGCAATACGTATCCAATACAGCGACCTATTTTGCCACCGCAAATTACGAATGGAAAGATAACTGGGCGAACGACGGTTTCTGGAAATCGTACTATACGTATCTGGCTAAACCTTTAAACGAGACGAAAGCCATGCTGGATCGACATCCCGAATACAGCAATATTTATCAGATGATGCGTATCATTTCGGCAATGGGAGCGGCGCGTACGACCGATATGTTCGGGGATGTGCCTTATTTCAAGGCAGCAACAGGCGAAATCACCCCGAAATATGATTCGCAAAAGGATATCTATTACGATATATTTAAGGAACTGACTGAAGCATCCGGTTTGTTGGCAAGCAATACGAACCAACTGGATCCGGGTGCGAACGATATCATCTATAAAGGTGACGTGAAAAAATGGATCAAGTTGGCCAATGCTTGCCGCCTGCGTTTTGCGATGCGTCTGCGTTACATCGACCCGGAGAAGTCGAAAGCCGAGGCCGAAGCTGCACTGAAAGCTCCCCTGTTTGAAGGGAACCAGGACAATGCCGGAGTAGCACAGGCAAAAACAAACAGTGGACATTCGTTATACACGATTGCTTTTTGGAATGAGTTTCGTGTCAGCAAAACGATGATCGACATGATGCTTTATGAAAGTTCCGTGACCGACCCCCGTATCTCACTGTGGTTCGGCAAGACACAGGCCTGGCTCTATGGGACTAAATTTCAGGATTCGGAAAACAAAATACCTGTGGCCGAGTGGCAGGGCGTTCCCAACGGACGTAACACGTTCGTGAATCAGTATCACTACCTGAATAACTCGTGTGTATGGGGTTCGCGCGGATATCCCGGATGGAACAAATCGGAGGCGGGAACGGTGAAGAGCGGAAGCACGGCTGCCGACTTCAACGGAAAATCACCGACAGTAGTCATCCCCATGATCATCTTTAATTATGCCGAAGTATGTTTCCTCAAAGCCGAAGCGGCCTTGTTCGGCTACAACGGCGCAGGCGATGCGAAAGCGAACTACGAAGCCGGAATCCGAGCCTCGTTTGCCGAAGCGCGCAGCGGTGTTGATGCCGCTTTCTACTCGAAAGATAAAGACGACGAATACATTGCCGGAGGAGAGGTGAAGTGGGGCACGGATAAGGAAGATAATTTCCGTAAGATCATTACACAGAAATGGATCGGTATCTATCCCAATTCTATTGAAGCATGGACAGAATTCCGTCGTACAGGCTATCCGTTGTATGATGGAAAACGTCAAGGGATCCGTCCGATCGAGGTGAATAACAGCACGACCATCCCGCAGGGACAGTTCGTAAAGCGACTACGCTACCTCGACGACGAAATCAAACTCAATCCTCATGCGTCCGAGCCTGCACTCAATAACAAACAGAACTCTGATCCGAAGAGCATGAATGTTCGTGTTTGGTGGGATACAGGACGATATAAATAATACGACGAAGCACAAATAAAAAGGAGGTGTGTCATAATGCAATGTTTGGGCACACCCTCTTTAGGTGTGTAAGAATGGGTAAAAAGCAAGGCGCTAAGGATGAGGGTGAGGGAGCATACTAAGGTATGTGACCGAGCTCTCATTCCGCAAGCAACGAAGCAGTTTGCCCGTTATGACACACCGCCATTTTTTTACGCTGTAATACATCAGAAACCATATTCCGATAGATTCGGGATAGTATTTAGGGTGGTTCGGAACGTATTCAAAGTACTTCGGATATCCATTATGATACGTTCCGAGCCTGATTCTACCCAGTTCGGTAATACCCGATGATACGTTCTGAAGTAGCCACCGACAGGTTCGGGAATACCTGGCGCGTATTTCTGTATTACCCGTCGATACGTTCCAAAACACTCGAGACGACGTTCGGAAACACCCGATAATATGTTCTTGAATACCCGATGACCACTTCGGAAATACCTTTATTACGTTCGGAACGTGATTTTACTACGTTCCGAACGTATCGTTTCTGCTCATAAATGTCCGAGAAAGCAAAACGATCAAGGAAGAGCGAGGGAGGAATCAGTCTCCGATAATTTTTACCAGCACCCGCTTGCGCCGCTTACCGTCGAACTCACCGTAGAAGATCTGCTCCCACGGCCCGAAATCCAGCTTTCCGCCGGTCACGGCCACGACCACCTCGCGACCCATTACCGAACGTTTCAGGTGGGCGTCGGCATTATCCTCGTATCCGTTGTGCCGATACTGGCTATACGGCTTTTCGGGAGCAAGTTTTTCAAGCCACAGCTCCATATCATGATGCAGGCCGCTCTCGTCATCATTGATAAACACACTGGCCGTGATGTGCATCGCATTGCAGAGCAGCAGCCCTTCGCGTATGCCGCTTTCAGCGAGGCATTGCTCGATTTCGGACGTGATATTCACGAACGCCCGGCGTGTCGGTGTCTCAAACCATAATTCTTTTCTGTACGATTTCATCTTCTTTCTATCCGTTTGTTGGTAATATAAAAGCCGATATCAGTAGGATACGGAAACTTCGATTCCCGTTTCTTCGCGTATGCGTTCGGCAATTGCGTCGAGTTCGGCTTTCGGAATCTTTTCGAGGGTACGTACCGGAGTCTCCCGGTCGATCGTATAAATCATCACTTTGTACGGACGGATTTGCTTCAGTGCCTCGATCCATGCCGTCACCTCCTCATCGCCCGTATTGTCGATGGCCACGCCATCGCGATGGCCGCGCAGGAAGATTGTCTGAATGACGAGTCGTCCGTCGAAGCGGCACAACTGACGAATCAGTTTTTCGCAGGTGAAGTCGCGCCGGTCGGGATCGTCGATCTGCCGCATGCGCTCATCGTTGACGGAGTCGAGCTTCATGATGCTCTCGTCGATTTTCAGCAGCGCGCTCATCACGTCTTCTTTGTGCAGCATGGTCGAGTTCGAAAGCACTGCCACTTTGGCCTGCGGACAGAGCGCGTCGCGCACGGCAAGCGTATCGTCGATAATCCCGGCGAACTCCGGGTGCATCGTCGGCTCTCCGTTACCGGAGAACGTGATCACGTCAGGTCGCACGCCTTCTGTAGCCATCTCCTGCAACTTGGCCGTGAGCGCATTCCGCACGTCTTCACGTTTGGGAGCCGGTCTTTTCGCCGGGAAGTCCTCATTCAGCCCGCATTCGCAGTAGATACAGTTGAACGAGCAACGCTTTCCGTCGAGAGGCGACACATTGATCCCCAGCGAGACGCCCAAGCGCCGGCTATGTACCGGGCCATATACGATCTGTTGAAATAATATCGTCGACAAATTTCTTTCTTTTACAGGTTGTACATTGCGCAAATTTCAGCAATAGGAGGCATATACGCAAGTTTTTTCATCAGAATTTCCAGCGGATCATGGCATGAACGTCGGTACGGTTCCGGCCGTCGATCGTTTCGAGTCCCGAGCCGATATGCTCGCCTTCAAAATAATGCGTCCACCCGATTTTGGCAGCGATAACGAAACGGTATCCTACCGAATAACGTAAGACGGTCGACAGGCGCATCCCCTTTCCGTAAAACGAAGTGCTGTGGAAGGCGTAAAGCAGACTCTTTTCGTACGCATAGATACGATTCTGATAATTGTCCGTGCGGAAGCAAGCGATAAACCAATCCGCTTGAATGGGGAGTCTTTGAGGCTTCCACCCGACCGCATTCGAGATCATCCAGCCGTGGCTCGTTGCTTGGGCTTCGGGAGTAAAAAACGAAGCGTCGACGGCTGCTTTCCACGACCATTCGGGAGTCGGATAATACAACATCTGGGCACGCAGGCGATGGTGGCGCGCCGGGAGGATTTTTGTTTCGGGATGCCCATCGGCCGTATGATTCGACTCGCGTCGCCGGTAGCGATAACGTACATAAAAGTCCAGATGTTCGAACTTCGCATAATCGATCTGCAACAGGCAATCGGTACCCGACGAAGGCGCGTCGACCCCGAACTTCATCCACGGGAAACGATAGAAATCCGCGTAGCCTGTTATCTTCCAGAACCCGACGGATGGCGTAAGCTCCCAGCCTATGTACACGCCCTCCTCGTTGCGTATGGCGCTGCTCTGCGAAAACGCATGCGCAAAATAAGCCTGATAATCGGCCGCGTAGCGGCGGTAGAGAATAACTCCCCTAACGGAGGAATTCGGCGTCCATTGCAACGCGTTCAGCGTCGCCCAGGCGCCATTGCGCGACAAGGCCGTTTCGCCGTACCATCTCAATGTATTGAGGCGAAGCATGTAGTCGATACTCGCATTCACGTTCCGGTTTCCGCGAAAAAGATAGCGATTGTAAGGCTTCGCCGGAAGCTCAACCGTATGATGCCCGAAGTCGTACGTAAGCGCCGTCAGTCCGATATGAGAGCCGGATGCGGCATAGCGTATGTTCGTACCGAAGGTTTGCATGGTCACCGTGTGCCGTTTGCCACGTTCGCTTTCCGTGCGATGCAAGCCGTCGGTTTTGAAGGAGGTGATGATGGTGCTATCGGTCGAAGCATCTGTCTTACGGCGTGAATAAAACACGTGGGCTGTCCAGTTTTTCCACACGAAGGAAGCGGCTACACCACGAAAGAAATCGTGCTCGTTCGTCGAGTAATGACGTCTGAAACCGTTGTTGCGGTAGCCGGACGAAGACCATACGGTGCTGCGCGCGGGAATGAAATCATGGCTCAGCACCAATCCCTGACCGAAAGACGCTTTATAGTCACCCGCCGCAAACGTGCTGAACCATTTCTTCATATCGTGCAACAGCAGATGAGCCGAATAGTAGTCATATCCTTTGTGACGGGCATTTCCAAACGGCTCGCCGGCATCTTTCTCCGCAACGAATCCGGCCTGAATACGTTCATCGAACGTATAAGAGTAACGCAACGAATGGTAAAACGGCTCGCCGAGATACACCCGGTTGGGGTAACGCTGCAATACACTGTCGGGCTGCGAGCGGTAGCCTTGCTTCTGCTCCAGCGTGCGACGATACTGGGCAATCCATTGATGCGAACCGTATTTCCAGAGGTTACGGCCATGGATGGCGCGTCGCGGCCGGCCGACCTCGCTGACGTACACGAAAGGCACCATCCATTCGATCGTCCGATAGTCTAACGCCGCGATATTTTTCAGTTCGTAGACGGTCAGCAGCGCACCGTATCTCCGACGATAAGAAAGGATCGCTTCCACCTGTGTATCGGAAAGGAAGGGTAGTCGTCGCAGAGACTCAGCCGTAGCCGTATTCAGATCGATCGGATGTTCGGACAAATAAGACAGTTCGGAGTACAATGATTCAAACCGATCGCCGTCTTCTTCGTCTTCGGCCCACAGCCGAATATATTCCTGCCATCGCTCGTTCGATCGATCATCCTGACTGTTGGCACAGAAACAGGGAATCAGGAGAAAGATCAGTCCAATAATAAGTCCTCGTTGTCCCATAGCCTGTCATATTCAGAACGAGAAAGAAAGTCCGAAACCGGAGCCCGCGCCCAGTACGGGATGATACCAAAAGGCCACATCGGCCGTCAGACCGACGAGCGTATAACTCACACCGGCCGAAGGAAGAAGCGGATGAGTCTTTATTCCGCTACGGATCCGGAAATCAGCGAACGCCTCATATTCCATACCCGCGGAAAAAGAAAACGGCGTCTCTTCACAAGTCTCCGCCCCGACGGTTAGCAGCACCTTCTCTGCCACCCAATAATTCATTCCCAACAAAACGCTTCGCGTCGCGAGATACGTGCCGTTCGTCTCACGATCTCCAAGCGAAACGGACGGGAAATTGATAACCGACAAAGCGATCAGCCAGTCGTCGGACGGATGAAAGGTCGCCCCCACATCGACGGCTATTCGCGCCACATCGCGCTCGAACAACTCCGACTGCAAAAGGACATATTGCAAACTGACACCGAGCGACCAGAGACGACTCAGCCGCCTCGCGACCGAAAAGCGGAACAGGCTCTCGCGGTACGCGTCATAGCCGAACGACGTCAGATGAGTGCCGAAAGGCAGCAACGTATTCGGATAGCACAGTCCGCCGCTAAGCGTACCCAGCTCTTTGATCCCATAACGGTTGAGGTAATCGGCTCGTACTTCGCGTCTCGGCATCAAGGCCAACAACGACGGATTGAGCAATGCCGCGCGGGTGACACCTTGTCCTCCCATGCCGGCGGTACGCGTATCGGACGGACGGAGCCGGTCGGTCGCTTCCGCAAAGCAGCAAGCAGCTCCCAAAACAATGATCAGCATTCCCTTTTTCATGATAAAGCCCGTCTGATAAGAACACCATACACTCTTTTTACAAAAACAATTAAATGATATAAAAGGTTTAGTTCCTTAGGGATTCTTTTTTTAGCGTTCATCATAATTTGATGGTTAATTATTAGTTAGCATTCGACAATCAGCCATCAGCGACTCAACAAACAGACTTCAAATACCCGAAAAAATACCAAAAGCCCCTGTTCGGGCTTACAAGAGACTGAAAAACGCTCTCTCGAAAGAGGTCGTGCAAGGCATCGAGTCGGGTGGCAGGCAAAACGTTTCTGAGCATCGAAACGATTAAGACCTACCACAAGAACCTGATCCAAAAACTGGATGCGAAGAATTCGATGGTACTCGTGAAAATAGCGATGGAAGAAAAATGGATTTGAATCAAAATAAAAAAGAAAGTGTGCTCACGAAGGAATTTCGATTCCGTTCTGAGCACACCGTCTTCTCTATTATTCTTTATAGATTCATCGGATAATCTGTCCTGTAGGGCTTACTCTTACCTTCATTTCCGATTTTCCTCTCTCGATCTCGAGCAGGAAGTAGTTGCCGGCAGGCGTCTCCCAATACTCCGCATCGTCGATCCGGTAGCCCGGATAGGAGGTGGAGATGGCTTTTACGACAAGCTGCGGAAGCGAAGATACACGCACATCTGTTTGGGTATAAAGCCATTTTTCCGAATGATCGAAATACACGTCGCGACGAACATTCCCGTCTACGATCTCAACTTCGATTCTCCCATTCTCATGATCTACTTCTACGATCTTCGCTTTCGGATATTTTTGTGCGATGATCTTGTTTATACCGGTCGTAGGCTGTTGCGGGATATAGTGGATGTAATCATCGCTGTCATCCTGATCATTATCCGTATCTACGACGGTTTTCACCAGTACGCCCGTCGGCGAATAATACAAATCTACTTCTTTGTTGGCCTTTTCTACTTCAATCACATATACCGTTTCCATATTCAGGCGTTCGATCTTATCGACATCTTCGATTCTCCAAGTCGCGTATTCGCTTGATTCGAATGCTTTCTTGACGGCTGCCGGAAGACTTCTGTACGGTATATCCGTCTCGGTCATCTGCCATTGGGCATACTGGTCGAACCATGCAACGGTCGAGGTGTTTTCGTATTTGAAATCGGCTACTTTGTAAGAGCCTTGCGTTTTCCACTCCACGTTTTTGGCTGACGGGTACTTGGCTGCTAAAACAGCTTCTACGTTGTCGGTCTGCGCCAAAGGATGGTCGTCGTTGTTACAACTCTGCATCATAAACATTCCGGCTGCTAAAGCAAATAAAATCTTTGTTTTCATCTTCTTTGTTATTTAAATGTTAAAACTAAACTGAAAAGCTTTGTGTGTCGGTTAATCCAGTCCGATGAAATTTCCTTTCAAATCGAACTTGAGTCCGAGGCCGTTGTTCAGTTTGACTTCATAGTCACGGCTATCCCGATCGATTTTCGTAATACTCTGTGATACGTGCTTCTTGGCTACGTAGTCCAGAATAGCTTTCGGTACAATCGCATCAGGTACTTTCGTATTGCCGCAGTTGATTTCTTTCCATTCTCCATTTTTTTTGAACTCTACTTTACTGCCGTCTACAAATACGACTTCGTAATTCTTATCGAACAGTTCATTTTCCATTTTGGCATAGGAGACTTCTACATTCGTAAAGTGTTGTTTTATGAATTGCTGCGCATTCTTAGGCAGCTCGTTCGTCTGAATCGGTTTATCGTTCCCTGCGTATGCCATGGCCGTTACGGCAACGAAGCATACGAATAAAATCATCTTTTTCATCTTAAAATAATATTCTTTCTTGTTATTAATCCGATGCAAAGATGAGATGCAAATCTGAAATGAATTTGAAATTTACCGGAAAGGGCGATTTTTTTTCGGAAAAGTCAGAATAAATGTATGGAGACCGTTGCGAAAGTCGTATCGTATGGCGATTTGATACATCTTACAGATCGCATCGACGATGGAGAGTCCGAGACCGCTCGAGCCTTTCTTTTTATTCCCTTGATAGAAACGTTCGAAGATTTGCGTACCATCGAGCGGATGGTCGTCGCTTGTATTGCGGATGGATAATTGGCTTTCGGTGATATCGATCATGATCTTGCCGTTTTCCGTATTATGTACGAACGCGTTTTTCAGCAGGTTTGAGACGAGTGCCGAGGCAAGCGCTTCGTGCATGAAGACGTGCAGAGGAGCATGTTCAGATAAGATGACGGAAATATTGCGGTGGGCGTAGATTTCCTCAAAATCCTCCAGCAGCGTTTTGATCTGCTGCTGGATACTGATTCGGGTACTTTCGGGAAACTGCCGGTTATCGATTTTCGAAAGGAACAGCAGCGACTTGTTCAGGCGCGAAGCCTGCCGAATCGTCTGCTGGGTCTTGATGATTTCGCCCAATTGCTCTTCCGTCAGCGGCGAACTGTCGGCCAGTATTTCGAGTCGGTTTTGGCAGATGGCAAGCGGTGTCTGAAGCTCGTGCGAGGCGTTGCCGATAAACTGTTTCTGCAATTCGAATGCCGCTTCGGTACGTTTCGTGTGCCGCGTGACGGCCTCGTTGAGTTGGCGGAATTCCTGTACGTTGGTGTCGTTTTGTAACGGGCGGTTTTTCATGCCGATCATATAAGAATCGAACCAGTCCAGCAGCGTGTACAGCGGCTTCATACTGCGATAGTAAACCCATATATTGATCGCCAGAATCGTCACCAATAATATAATGTAGAGAAGAACGATCCAGTAAAGCACAGCCTCTTTCAAATCGTCCTTATCGATCGTCGGGACAGAGACGGTGAGCAGCAGATAATGGCCGCTTCGGTTTCTAAAGATGGTTTTGAGGGTGCGTGCAGGCTCCGTTTCGTTCTTTTCGGGGATAAAAATCATCTCGTCGAGGTATTCGAGCATCGGGTGGCTGCGGAGGTATTCGTCGTCGATCTCGCTGATATGAAAACTGTTATTCGTGCTGTTATCGTACACGGGTAAGTCTTCGCCCGTCAGCACCCGTTTGATGATCATCTCGGAGAAGTCTTCGAGCGAATCATCCGTTTCGTCATTTACTTCGTTGATGATATTCACGTAAAAATAAACCGCCCATCCCGTCAGTAAGATCGACAGGACGATGGATAGGCGGAGCAGAATACGGTATATCAGTTTCATCGGAACGTGGGAGAAGAAGGCAGATTAGTCATGAACGACCAGCTTGTACCCGAACCCATAGACGGATTTGATTTCGAGGGTCGCCCCTGCATCGTTCAGCTTTTTACGGATGTTTTTCATCTGAGCGTAGACAAAATCGAAATTGTCCACCTGATCGATATGATCGCCCCACACGGCTTCGGCTAAGGTTTCCTTACTGATCAGGTGGTTGGGACGATTGATGAAGTACGACAGAATATTGTATTCCTTTCGTCCGAACATCAGTTCTTGATTACCTACAAATACCTGAAACGTTTGCGGAATAATGCGCACGTTGCCCAGCCCGATCTCCGTATTGCCGTGATGTTGCTTGCGGCGGATCACGCTGCGGATACGTGCGTGCAGTTCGGCCAGATGGAACGGCTTGGCCAGATAGTCGTCGGCGCCGAGTTCAAGTCCTTCGACCTTATCATCAAGTGAATCTTTGGCCGAGATAATGATCACGCTTTCCTGTTTCTTCATCGCCTTGAGCTGTTCGAGTACGTCAAATCCGTTGCCATCGGGCAGCATGATGTCGAGCAGGATGCAATCGTAGTCGTAATCTTCGATTTTAAACAGCGCCGTGCGTACGTTATCGGCTACTTCGGCTACATAACGCTCTTTTTCCAGCGACTTGACGATCAGCTCGCGCAACGACGGATCGTCTTCTATGACAAGTATCTTCATCGGTTCGTTTGTTTGGGGTGCAAAAGAAGTCGCAGATTCTGAAACAGAACTGAAAATGCTTTTTGCCAGCGGTAAAAGTAGGGAAAAAAAACAAGACCCGAAAAAAAACATCGTTCGATTGCGGATAATTGTTTTTTTACTATCTTTGCACCGTTTTTCATCGATGGCGAGATAGCTCAGCTGGTTAGAGCGCATGATTCATAATCATGAGGTCCCCGGTTCAATCCCGGGTCTCGCTACCCTTTCCCCTCCGGCCTGCAGCCATCTATTTTTTCCATTGATCATTTTATTTTTTGCGTAAAATCTTTTTGCCGAGAAAAAGAGTGACGCCGAACAAGGTTTTTCCATGACGGTTTCCGAGCATAACAGAGCGAGGTTTCAAGGATATTTTCGGTCGAAAGATTTCGTTTCCTGCGAGTTTTTATTACCTTTGCCGACTGGCAACAAATCAGATAAGAGAAGGTCGGAACATCTTGCATGCAACACATGGGGAACCATGGCGAAAGATGCGGAAAAAGAGACCGGGGAGCATATGGAACGTAAAACATTAGTCCGCTTGGAAGAGGTGATGTTGTGCATGGAGGAGAATATCGTCTTGCGCAACGCATCGTTGACGCTACACAACGGCGAATTTGTGTATGTCATCGGCAAGGTCGGTTCGGGGAAGAGCAGCCTGCTGAAGGCTTTGTATTGCGAGATTCCCGTCTCGGAGGGCGAAGCGACGATCATGGGATACGACTTGTGCAACATGCGACGTCGCGATATCCCTTATCTGCGTCGCAAGTTGGGCATCGTCTTTCAGGATTTTCAGTTGCTGACGGACCGCTCGGTCTTCAAGAACTTGGAGTTCGTCCTCAAAGTCACGGGCTGGCGCAAAAAACAAGACATCGCCAAGCGCATTCAAGAGGTTTTGGATCAGGTGGGCATTCCGAACAAAGGCTACAAGATGCCTCACGAATTATCGGGCGGAGAGCAGCAGCGCGTGGCGATTGCGCGGGCACTGCTGAACACGCCGGAAATCATTCTGGCCGACGAGCCGACGGGCAACCTCGATCCCGAAACGAGCGGACAGATCGTACAACTCCTGCACGACATCTGCAAACGAGGCACAGCCGTGATGATGACGACCCATAATTACAACATCGTGGAGCGTTTTCCGGCACGTGTCGTCAAATGCGAACAAGCAAGGCTGCACGACGTAACGAATCCGCACGAGCTTCATCATTCGTAAATGAATTACATCAACAAATAACAGCATAAAAACACGACGCAAATGAAGGTTTTAAAATTCGGCGGCACTTCCGTCGGTTCGGCGCAACGGATCAAGGATGTTGCCCGACTAATCTGCGACGGGACTCCCAAGATCGTCGTTCTATCGGCCATGGCGGGTACGACGAACTCATTGGTCGAAATCGCGGATTACCTCTACAAAAAGAATCCCGACGGTGCCAACGAAGTGATCAATATGCTCTCGCTCAAATATGCGGGCGTCATCGACGAACTGTATCGCACCGAGCCGTACAAGCAGAAGGCGCTGGAACTGGTCGCCTCGCACTTCGACGAGATCCGCTCGTTGATCAAAGACTTGTTTACCATGTTCGAGGAGAAGGTGATTCTGGCGCAGGGCGAGCTGATGTCGACCGGGATGATGAGTCTTTACCTCGAAGAGCAGGGCGTGAAGTCCGCCTTGCTTCCGGCGCTCGATTACATGCGCACGGATAAGAACGCAGACCCCGATCCGATTTATATCCGCGAGAAATTGAACGGCTTACTGGAGCAATATCCCGACGTAAATCTGTTCATCACGCAAGGGTACATCTGCCGCAACGCGTATGGCGAGATCGACAACCTGCAACGGGGCGGAAGCGATTACACCGCGTCGCTCGTGGGGGCGGCGATCCATGCCGAAGAAATTCAGATCTGGACCGATATCGACGGGATGCACAACAACGACCCGCGCATGGTGGAACATACGGCGCCGGTGCATCAGTTGCACTTCGACGAGGCCGCCGAGCTGGCGTATTTCGGCGCCAAGATTCTGCATCCTACGTGTATTTTACCGGCCAAGCAGAATAACATTCCCGTGCGACTGCTCAACACGATGCAGCCCGATGCGCCGGGCACGACGATCTCGAACGTGACGGAGAAGGGCAAAATCAAAGCCGTTGCCGCCAAGGATCATATCACGGCGATCAAGATCAAAAGCGGGCGAATGTTGCTGGCCACCGGTTTCATGCGGAAAGTGTTCGAAACGTTCGAGAACCATCGCACGCCCATCGACGTGGTAACGACCTCGGAAGTCGGGGTGTCCGTGACGATCGACAGCACGAAACATCTGGAAGAAATCGTGGACGATCTGAAAAAGTATGGTACCGTGACGGTCGATCAAGACCTTGTCATCGTTTGCGTGGTCGGTGATTTGGAGTGGGACAATGTCGGGTTCGAGGCCCGGATCATCCACGCTCTCAAAGATGTTCCGATCCGGATGATTTCGTACGGAGGAAGCAACTATAACGTGTCGCTCATCATCAAAGCGTCGGATAAGCAACGGGCGTTGCAGGCGCTGAGCGACCATCTGTTTAACGAAAACGCGTCGGAGGTTTAACTTTCGGACAAGCGACGTAACATGATCAAAGGAGTTTTTCCGGTAGCGCGGTTCCGGCAGTGGGACACCCCGTTTTATTATTACGACATGGCTTTGCTGCAGAAGACGCTCGACGCGCTGACGGCAGAGACCGAAAAATACGGCTATCATCAACATTACGCCATCAAGGCTAACGCTAACCCGCGCATCCTGTCGGCGATCGCGGCGCGTGGGTTCGGCGCCGACTGCGTGAGCGGCGGAGAGATCGAGGCCGCGCTGGCCTGCGGTTTTCCGGCATCGAAAATTGTTTTCGCCGGTGTGGGAAAGGCCGATTGGGAGATTCGGCTGGGGCTGGAACACGACATCGCGTGTTTCAACGTCGAGTCGTTGGCCGAACTGCGGATCATCGACGAGCTGGCGGCCGAACGCAAGCAGACGGCGAGGGTCGCGCTGCGTGTCAACCCCGATGTCGATGCCCGTACACATGCCAAAATCACGACCGGTTTGCAGGAGAACAAGTTCGGCATCAACCTGAGTTTGCTGCCCGGCGTCTTCGCCGAGATACGCGCGATGAAGCATGTTCGTTTCACCGGGTTGCATTTTCATATCGGTTCGCAGATCACCGACATGTCGGCGTTTCGCGACGTGTGCATCCGCAGCAACGAGTTGCAGGACGAGCTGGAAGCGCAGGGTATCGTGGTCGACAATGTGAACTTCGGAGGTGGTCTCGGTATCGACTATCATCATCCGAATCATCTCGATGTGCCCGATTTTGAGAGTTATTTCGCGGTGTTTCACAAACTCGTTCGCCGTCGTCCCGGACAACAGATTCATTTCGAGCTGGGACGGTCGGTCGTCGGACAGTGTGGCTCGCTGATTTCGCGGGTGTTGTATGTGAAGGAGGGGGAGGCGAAGAAGTTCGCCGTGCTCGATGCCGGCTTCACCGAGTTGCTGCGCCCGGCTTTTTACGACGCCTACCATCGTATCGAAAATATCACGAGCGACGGGCAGACGGAGCGTTACGACGTCGTCGGGCCGGTTTGCGAATCGTCCGACGTATTCGGCAAAGACGTTGAACTGAACGAAGTGCGTCGTAACGACCTGATCGCGTTCCGTTCGGCGGGAGCGTATGGCGAAGTGATGGCCATGCAGTACAATTGTCGGTCGTTGCCGAAAGCCTTCTTTTCCGACCGTTTGGGTTGAAAATACACATCGGGCGAAGTGTTCGGAAAGTTCCGAAACCTTGTCCGAGTACTTTTTTATACTTTCGGAAAGTTCCGAAACCTTCCCGATGAACTTTTTCGTGCTTTCGGA
>NZ_JAUMYS010000033.1 GCF_030528505.1 Tannerella sp. | reverse complement strand
GGAGATAAATCACAACGGTGATTTATTACAATCAATTTGCGGGAGATAAATCACAACAGGAATTTTAACCTTTCTCCGTTCAACTCAACGGGAAGCCGCTTGTTTTTGGGGAGGGAGCGGCCGATGTGCGTTATCGGTCTGCCGGCATGAGTCGCTGAGCACTGGCAGGGCTTCGGGACCCATGTTGAACAGGAGGTCTACGATGCTCAGGTCGGGCAGAAAACCGTATTTTTCGCGGAACACCTGATAGTAGGGTTGAGGGTGAAAAGACGGATCGTCGTGCGGATGGCGCGGATGGAAGACATTCCGAAAATCGTTCGGGAGATTGGCCTCATACGTATCGGTACGGATGATTTGCGGTTGCAGGTCGATCAACTCGCAGATCAGCTGTTGCAAGGCTTCGTTATAATCCATCAGAAAAGTATATTTCTTCTCGTAAAACGGCGCAAAATCATCGGCATAATATTCGAAGAAAGGACTCATGTTATAGGCGGAGACGAATGCGTTCCAATGCAGATGGCGCCAGTTGCCGTGGTCGGAGATGCGGATATCGCGTGTCAGGATTTTCGGTGTCGGCGATTTTTCGACGGGCACGGTCAGTTCCTGCATGCCGTTGGCCGTAGCGATCCGGCAGCGGTTGCGGTAGGTCTGTTTCTGGTAGTTCTCGCAGGCCTCGATGCGTACGGAGTTGAAAGTGTACAGTTTGCAATAATAGCTGACAGGCGCCAGATAGGCGGTGGAAAGGCAGACGACACTCATCGCTTATTCGATGCGTTGAAACCACCGTTTCCGGTCGTTGCTGTACCAACGAAACCACACATTGCCCTCGATTCGGGTTTCCGGAATCAGCCCGAAGTGTCGTGAGTCGACGGCTTCATCCTCATTATCCGACAGCATCCAGTAATAATTTTTATGGAAGAAGAGGTAGCGCGTAGGCTTACCGTCTACATACAGTGTCCCGTCGACGATCGATGCCCGGTTACCGTATTCTGCAAGGATCGCCTCGCGGCACATCAGCAGGGAGGTCGAATCGATTCGGTAAAGGCTGTCTTTAGCCGGAATCACGAACGTATGGCGGAGGCGCTCTCCGGGAAGCCATTCGATATCCGGCAACTGCGGGAGTTTGTCACGAAGAAGCAGTTCTTCGCGGCTCGTCAGGCGGAAAGTCAGACTCAGCGAATCTTCTCCGACGCTGCGGTAGGGAATGTTCAGATCGCGCATCAGTCCCATCAACGGTTCCTTGATATTTCTGCGGATGCGAAACATGTTTTCGGTTGTGGGGAGGTTCGGATACAGGCGCCCGCCGATGCGGAAACCGTCTTCGCCAACGATGACCGTATCGCCCGGCATCCCCACACAGCGACTCAGGAAGAGAGGCGCTTGACGGCCTTGTGTTCGGTGACCCCTGAAGAGGACGATCCGGCCGCGTCCGGGGTTCGAGTCGCTGCGGATTTTATTCACCAGCACCCGGTCGCCTTCCTGTAGCACGTCGCTCATCGAACGGGTCGAGATGCTGTACGAGCCGACGCAGAAGAGATGCAGCCCCAATGCGATCAGGGCGGCTATCACCAAGCCTGTCAAGTATCGTATCAGCCGACGTGCCATTGTTTCACCATGCAGCGTTTTTGGGGTCAGTCGGCGCGTACCGTACGGAACATCCGGCTCCAGCGAATGCCTCCGTTGAAGAGGCTGCGGTCTTTATCGAGCGAAAGCCAGATAAGGATCGGCTTCCCGACGATATGATCTTCGGGCACGAAGCCCCACGAACGGCTGTCGGCGCTGTTGTGCCGATTGTCGCCCATCATCCAGTAGTAATCGTATTTGAACGTATACGTCGTCGCCGGCTGTCCGTTGATGAATACCTGCGTGCCGCGTACTTCCAACTTGTTCCCCTCGTAACTGCCGATGCATCGGCGGTAGAGTGCGAGGTTGCGTTCGTTCAGCTCGATGGTCGCCCCTTTCTTCGGGATCCAGATAGGACCGTAATTGTCGCGCGTCCATCCTGTGCGGTAACCGGCCGGATACGTCATGCCTCCCAGTTGCTCCGGCTCCACTTTGATCTGTTTCACCGAACCGATTTTCTTCATGATTTCCAGCGCCTCCTGCGTCAGCGGCAGGCGATAGATGGGATTGTATCGTCCGTCGGTCGAGGTGAAGCCAAGGAACGGCAGGTATTCGTAATAAAACTTTTCTTCGTCCGATGTCGGTACGGAAACGAACTTGCGGTCGCTCTTGCTGATGTCCATCTTGCGGAACTGCTCTTCGGTGAGCATCGCCCCGTCTGTCTCGACAAAATAGCAAAGCTGCATCCGTACCGGGTCTTTCTGTTTCTCTCCGTTAATGTACAGGGCGTTGTTGCGGATCGCCAGCGAATCGCCCGGCATCCCTACGCAACGCTTTACGTAGTTATCCCGTTTATCTACGGGGCGGTAGACGATATCGCCGTAATACGCCTTGTTGGCATGTACGGTCTCGCGTCCGGCCTCGTTCACCAGCCAGTAATAGTCGGGGTTCTGGTATTTGAGCGCGACCGTATCGCCGGCGGGGAAGTTAAACACGACAATGTCGTTGCGTTTCACCTGTCCGAATCCTTTTACACGCTTATACCCCCATTCCGGCCAGTCGAGGTACGACTTGCAGTTGAAAATCGGAAGCGTGTTCTGTACGAGCGGGAACGATATCGGAGTGTTCGGCACGCGTGGCCCGTAGCTGAGCTTGCTGACGAACAGGTAATCGCCCACCAGCAGCGTCTTTTCGAGCGAAGGCGTAGGGATCTGGTAGTTCTGGAATACGAACAGATTGATCAGGTAGACGGCTACGAGCGCGAACACAATATCGTCAATCCATTCGAGCGTTTGGCGTACTCGTTTGTTCTTCGAGCGTTTCCAGGCGCCCCACGGGATGAATTTGGTCAGGAAAATATCGACCAGCACAATCAGGCCGAAGAGCATCCACAAATTCTCCATCCAGATGCAGAACAGCGTATAGAGCGTTGCCCAGATGCCGAAATGGAGCCATTGGCGTGTAGTAATTTTTTTCATTGTTATCATTCGTTATTTTTTTGTATTCAAGGGAGAGATTTGAAGCAAGTCGTTCATTCCGAGAAAACCCTTTTTTCCGACGGTAAACTCTGCCGCGAGCACGGCACCCAGCGCCAGACCCGCACGACTTTTCGCACTGTGGCAGATACGGATGAAGTCCGTTTCCGAATCATACTCCACCTCGTGGATGCCCGGAACTTCTCCTTCGCGGACGGACAACACGCCCAATTCTTCGGGATGTTCGGCCTTGCCCGATACGCGGCGCGTCTTGCGGTCGATGGCGCTCAGGATATCGTCGGCCAGCGTGATAGCCGTTCCGCTCGGCGCGTCTAACTTATGGATGTGATGCGTCTCGGTGATCTGTACGTCGTATTCTGTGAAGCGGTTCATCAATTGGGCCAGATAAGCGTTGACGGCAAAGAACAGGTTCATGCCGATGCTGAAATTTGACGCATAGAAGAATGTCCGACCTTCGTCACGGCAGATCGCTTTGACTTCGTCGAGCCGGTCGAGCCATCCGGTTGTTCCGCTGACGACGGGCACACCAGCAGCAAAGCACTGCATGTAATTGTCGAACGCGGTATCCGGTCTTGTAAATTCGATGGCCACGTCGGCGCTCCGAAAAGCCTCTGAGCGGAAAGCGTCACGATGGTCGACATCGATGATTGAAACGATTTCATGCCCTCGTTTCAGGGCGGCCTCTTCGACGGCTTTTCCCATCTTCCCGTACCCTATCAGCGCTATTTTCATCTGTTTAGTTCTTCTGTCTGTTTGTCGTTACCGTAAACAATTTTATCATAAAGGCACAAATATAAGGATTTTGTATTATATTTGGGCAAAGTTTCTCAAAACTATTGCAAAATGAAAGAACGAGTCTTACAATACCTCTGGAAATACCGGCTTTACGACGAAGCCGACTTGCGCACGACCGGGGGCGAGCCGGTGACGGTTCTCGACCCGGGCTTGACGAACACGGATGCGGGGGCGGATTTCTTTAACGCCAAGTTGCGCATCGCCGGAACAGTCTGGGCCGGCGACATCGAAATTCACGGAAAGGCATCGGATTGGGTGCGGCACGGGCACGACCGGAATCCTGCGTATGATTCGGTCATTCTGCACGTCGTCGGAGAAAACGACGCGACTGTTTGCCGTAGCAATGGCGAAGTGCTGCCGCAACTTGTGCTGCGTGTTCCTGCGAAGGTGCAGCAGAGCATCGACTGGTTGCTGTCGCGCGAGGGAGCGGTCGCGTGTGCCGCGCGTCTTCGTGAAATCAGCCCTCCTTTTCTGTCGGGGTGGCTCAACGCGTTGCTGGGCGAGCGGCTGGAGCGGAAGACGGAAGACATCTTCAGACGGTTACGGCAAACGCGATACGACTGGAACGAAGTTTTTTACATTACGTTAACCCGTAATTTCGGCTTCGGAACAAACAGCGATGCTTTCGAGTGGCTGGCTGTGAGCCTGCCGTTTAAATATATCCGGAAACATCGGGACAGCAGTATGCAGATTGAGGCGCTGCTTTTCGGTCAGGCGGGACTGCTTGCCGCAGAAAAAGACGATGCATATTACCAAATGCTTCGGCGCGAATACGCGTTCCTGCAAACCAAATACGGGCTGAAGCCGGTAGACGCCTTTCTGTTCAAAAGGCTGCGCACCCGTCCGGTTAATTTCCCGCATCTGCGACTGGCGCAGCTCGCTTCCGTTTGGACACGCCATGATACGCTCTTTTCCGAGATACTCGAAAACCCGTCGGTCGAGAAGTTACAACAATGTTTCAATGTCCCTCCGTCGGCATATTGGGACACACACTATCATTTCGACAACGCGTCGCCGTCGCGTAAAAAACCGATAGGTCTTCATGCTGCCTATATCGTGATGATTAACACGGTAGCGCCTGTTCTCTTTGCGTATGGCAAGCAGAAGCAGCAACCGGAGTATGGCGAGCAGGCGTTGCATCTGCTCGAACAGATACCTCCTGAGCGTAACAGCATCGTCAAAGCGTTTACCGATGCCGGTTTGCCGGCGAAGAACGCCTGCGATTCTCAGGCGCTGATTCAACTTCGGCGCGAATATTGCGACAAGCGGAAATGCCTTTATTGTCGCATCGGTTTCCGGCTGATTAAGAGCGCCGCAAAATAAATTTCATTCCTGACGCCATTTGCCTTATCTTTGCGGCGGCAAAAAGAGAACGAACAGAGACGACGGCAATGTTGAATGACAGACGGAAAAAGATGCTGCATCACATCGGATGCATCGTGCAGGGGATATGGTGCTGCTGCGCTCTCGTTTCGTGCGCCAACATGGCTTCGCCTAACGGCGGGCCCTATGACGAACAGCCTCCGAAGTTCGTGAGCAGTACGCCCGCGCCTTATCAGACGGGTTACAAGGGTAAGCGAGTCGAGATTCTGTTCGACGAACTGATTCAGATCGAGAAACCTTCGGAAAACGTGATCATCACCCCGCCGCAAAAAGAGCTGCCGAGCATACAGGTGATCGGTAAAAAGATTCGCGTCGAATTGAAAGATACGCTGAAACCCGATATGACGTATACGATCGACTTTACGAATTCCGTATCGGACAATAACGAAAAAAACGTGTTCGAAAATTTCAGCTTTGCTTTTTCGACAGGTGAAACGATCGACTCGCTCGAGATTTCCGGTACGCTGCTGAATGCCGCGAACCTCGAACCGATGCCCGGCATCATGGTCGGACTGCATGCCGACTCGGCCGACTCGGCTTTTACGACTACTCCTTTCCTGAGAACGTCGAAGACAAACGACCGCGGACGGTTTACCATCCGCAACATCGCCGAAGGAACATATCGCCTCTATGCCCTGAACGATGCGAACCGTGATTACCTGTTCGACCAGCCGGGCGAAGAAATCGCGTTCCTCGACTCGCTCGTGACGCCGACTTTCGAACGGGCTTTTCGTCAGGATACGGCCTGGAAAGATTCCGTCACCGTCGACACGATTCGCACGGTCGAGTATACTCGCTTTCTGCCCGACGATATCGTCCTGTTCCTTTTCAAAGAGAAATTCAGCCGTCAATACATGCTTCGCCCCGAACGGCCGCAAGCCAACCGGTTTGTGCTCAAATTCAACGCTCCCGCCGACTCGTTGCCGAGGCTGACGCTGCTCGACCGGCCGAACCGCGAACCGTGGTTCCTGATGCAGCCGGCCGAAGGAAACACAGCCCTGCATTACTGGATTACGGACTCGATGGTCTGGAAACGCGATACGCTGCATCTGCAAGTCGACTACCTGAAAAGCGACTCGATGAACAGGCTGCGTCCGCAGACGGACACGATTCATCTTTCGCTGCGCAAGCAACGCGCGCCGAAGAAACCCAAAAAAGGCGAGGCGGAGCCGAAGGTCTTCCTGACGCTTCAATCCAAAGCCTCCGGTACGATTGAAGTCTACGATACCGTTTCGTTCGTATTCAACGAGCCGGTCATCGAACCGAAGCGCGAAGCCATCCTCCTCGAACAGCAGAACGATACGCTCTGGACATCCGTCGATTTTACACTGGTGCAAGACAGCCTTGATTTACTGAAATATCACATCCGGCATCTGTGGAAATACGGTGCGAGCTATCGCGTCACCATCGATTCGGCACAGTTGCAAAGCATCTACGGGCATCATAACGATACCTACGAAACGTCGTTCCAGATTCGGAAAAAGGAGGAGTACGGACATTTCTATCTCAACATCGGAGGGGTTACGGAGCCGGCTTTCGTGGAGCTGCTCAATGCGAACGATGTGCCTGTGCGCAAGCGACCGGTTAAAGACGGAGGCGTACTGTTTCCCAATCTGCTGCCCGAGAAATATTATGCGCGGCTGATTGTCGATACGAACGGAAACGGAGAATGGGACACCGGCAATTATGCCGGAAAGCGACAGCCCGAAACGGTGTATTATTCGCCGAACATCTATACGATGCGGGCAAACTGGGAGATTGAGGAAACGTGGGACGTGACCGATACGCCCGTCACCCGACAGAAATTGCCGGAAATTACAAAAAACAAGCCGAAAGATGTTACGCGAAGAAAACGTGATTATAAAGAAGAAGGTCGGTCGTCCGGACGCTCGTCGAGCGGTGCCATCGGGCTGCCGTTCTAAATACGGCCGCATCGTCATTGCGGCGATTTGCACACTCCTGTTCGCAGCGCATGCGCGGACGCAATGCCTGCCCTCGACGCTGACACTCAACCACGGCGAAACGGTCAACTACGACATCTACTTTAAATGGGGCCTGCTTATGTCGCGTGCCGGCGAAGCCTCGCTTTCGTTCGGAAAAGCTACGTATCAGGGACAGAGCGCGTCGCGTTACCGCCTGCATTTCCGTACGGTCAACCTCTTCGAATCCGTCTACCGGATGCGTGATACGATGGATTGCTATTATGCCCCGGACTATTCACTGCTGTTCAGTTCGAAACGTACGCACGAGAATCATTATTACCTGATCGACGAACTCACTTTTTCGTATCCGAACCGCCGTACTTCGATACGCTCTCGCCGCTACACCCCGACCGAAACGAAAATCGATACGACGCTCACCGTGCGCTCCGGCTGCGCGTTCGACATGCTGGGAGCTACTTTCTTTCTGCGTACGATAGACCGGAAGAAACTCAAAACCGGAGATACGTTCCCGATGACCGTGGCTATCGGAAAAGATTTAGTGAAAATCAGCTATCGCTATCAGGGACAGGCCGTCGTCGAACGTGGAAACGTCAAATACCGGACCCTGCATTTTTCGGTCGATATCTACGATAAGGCTTTCACACAGACGAAGGCGGCCGCCGAACTCTGGATAGGTGACGATGATAACTTTATCCCCGTCAAGATACGCTCGAAACTGAAAATCGGCTATGCCGAAATTCATTACAGAAGTGCGTCCGGACTGAGAGCGCCTCTTCATAGCTGTATCGAAATTAAACGGTGAAATGTGCTGCTTTTTTTATTGTAATTGAAATTGCTACTGATTGAATGTGTGCTGGTGGTATCTTTGTAGAAAGCATGAGTTAATTAAAGAGCCTTTTTCCCGAAAGAACCGGAAGAGTTTGAGCTTGTGATCATAACCTTGAGGGCAGATGCTTTTTTCGGAAATATAGATGAAAAACCATCATGGATGCTATTGTTGATTTGTTAGCGTACAGTACGTATTGGCTTTTCTTTAGGTGAGATTGAGGGTAAACGAAATTTAGGTCGTGACACCTTTCACGATTATCTTCAGGCACTCAAAGCCGTCCGTTCTTCGGTGGAAATTTATAACAACAAACGTCCGCATTGGGCTTTGAATTTACTTGCCCCCAAACAGGTACATGCATCAAAAGTGGCGTAAATCATGAAAGAAAAAGAAACGATAACAACAAAAACAACTGTGAACCTTTTTCAGGACATGACACCTTGCGACTATCCTATTCGATCTATTCATATTGAGGATTATTTTAATTTCACCCTTAAATTATAACCTGTTGTGCTTCGAGTACGCAAATAGACCATCAATCAAGTCTGCAGGATTTGATTTTTTTATTCCATCGGCATAAAAAATAAAATTTTTATGTAAGTTTGACAACTCAAATAGATACAAGAAAAATGATAAAAAAAGGAGATAAGGTACGTTTCTTGAATAGCGTGGGCGGGGGCATCGTCAGAGGATTCCGCGATAAGCGTACGGCATGGGTTGAAGATGAGAGTGGGTTTGAGTTTCCCGTCTCGGTAGGTGAATGTGTGGTAGTCGATCAGGGAGGCGGTACGCCGCGTGACGATCTCTCCTTTCGACAGGAACGGCCGACCGTTGTGCAGGCTTCGGAGCCAGGACGCGAAACACCCGATGTGCCGCGCATACACGAAACACTCGAAGGCGAACGCCTCAATATCTCGATCGCCTATCTGCCGGTCGACCCGAAAAGCCTCACATCAAGCGGTTATGAAGCCTACCTCGTAAACGAAAGCAACTACTATCTGTACTATAATTATATGAGCGCCTCGAATCGGAGCTGGACCAGCCGCTCGTCCGGAGTGATTGAGCCGGATACACGTATCTTTATGGAAGAGTTCGGGAAGGAAAATCTGAACGAGCTGGAGCGCATCTGCGTGCAACTGATGGCCTTCAAGAAAAAGAAACCGTACACGTTGAAGAATGCCATCTCCGTAGAGCTTCGGCTCGACACGGTTAAGTTTTATAAGCTTCACTGCTTCACTCCGAACGATTTTTTCGACGATGACGCGCTCATTCTTCCCCTCGTCCGGAATGACGTGCCGGAGCGTCCGCTGCTGATTTCCGCCACAGACCTGCAAGAGGCGATGATGGAGAAGAAACGTGACGACCGCCGCAAGTCTCAGCCGGCCTCCAAACCGAAAGTGCCCGAAGCTCCGATACTCGAAATCGACCTGCATATCTCTCAGCTCCTCGACGACACGACGGGCATGAGCGCTTCGGATATGCTGAACTATCAGCTCGATAAGTTTCATGCCGTCATGCGAGAGCACGCCGGGCAAAAGGGCCGGAAGATCGTGTTTATACACGGCAAGGGCGAAGGTGTGTTACGTGCCGCCATCGAGAAGGAACTGAAAACGCGTTACAAATCGTGCGACTATCAGGACGCTTCATTTCGTGAGTACGGATTCGGGGCTACGATGGTCAAAATACGTTGAGGCCATGGGATTGGAAATAGAGCGCAAGTTTCTGGTACGGGGCGACTTCGAGCCGATGGTGGTTCGCCGAAGCCGGATTGTGCAGGGGTATCTGTGCTCGGACGAGGTGCGTACGGTGCGGGTACGCGTCTGCGGTGACGAGGCTTTCCTGACGATTAAGAGCGCCACGAACGAACGCGGATGGAGTCGTTACGAATTTGAACAGCCGATACCGCCCGCTGACGCCGAAGAACTGCTGACGCTTTGCTGCTCGGGCGTTATCGAGAAGGTACGGCATTGGATCCCTTTTGCCGGTCATACGTGGGAGGTCGATGTTTTCTACGGCGACAATGCCGGCCTCGTTATGGCCGAGATTGAGCTACCCTCGGAAGACGAGCCGTTCGAGAAACCCGGCTGGGTGGGCGAAGAAGTCAGCGGCGACCCGCGTTATTATAACGCCATGCTCTCCTGCCACCCTTTCTCCCACTGGGGAAAGTTGTCCTGTCCTGAAAAAAAGTTGACAGAAAAATATCGGACAAAATGACAAAAACAGGAAAAAAAATAATTCGGTACAGTAATTGTTTTAAATGACTTTGTTGCAACGGATAAATTCCTAAAAAGCAATAATATATTTTCACTTGTAATAAAATATCAATTTTGCTATATTGCTGATTATTAAGTGGCTGATTTTTTTTAGGTTGTTTTTTATATACACCTATATCTTTTGATAATCAGACGTCAGTCGTTACAACAAAGTCATTTGGAATTCATAATTTAGTTAGGTGCGTCATTTATTTACAACACGTCCTACGACTCGAAGAGTTCGAACCGATAGCCTTGTTCTTGGAGCCATTCGATGGATCGGGGAAGGGCTTCTTTCATGCGGTCGGCGGCTTTGAGTGAATCGTGAAAGACGATGATGGAGCCATTCCTCGTATATCGTTTCACAACGTTAAAAACCCCTTGAGCCGTCATGTGGGGACTGTAATCGCGGGTGACGACATCCCACATGATCACCTTGTATTTCTTGCGCAGTCTGGCCAGTTGTGGCAGGCGCATGTGCCCGTGCGGAGGACGAAAGAGACGGCTGTCGATCAGCACGGCCGCCTTCTCCACATTCTCCATATAACGAGACGACCACGAACGGATGCCTTGAATATGATTGAACGTATGATTCCCCACGGCGTGACCGCGTTCGACTACCATGCGGTAGATATCCGGATGCTTACGTACATTGTCACCGACGCAGAAGAACGTGGCCTTCACCTCGTAACGGTCGAGCACGTCAAGCACCCACGGCGTAATCTCAGGGATCGGTCCGTCGTCGAATGTCAGATAGACACACTTCTCCTTCTGCGGAATACGCCAGATGCCTCCGCAAAAAATCGCCCTGTAAAGCCAGGGCGGTTGTTCGATAAACATCGTCGGTTACCGGTTGCGGCCTCCGTCTTGAGTTCCCTGAAAAACGCGGTAGAACTGTTGAAACTCTTCGCGGTATTTAGCCCCGTATTCACGATCGTATTGCATTCCCATTCCCAGCGCGTTCTGCACGATGGCCAGATCACGCTGCCAATCGTCCTGAATACCGGCCCTATCCCGTGCGTTGAGACGCATATACCAGCGGATGTTCCGTAACGAGTTTTCGATGACACTGTCGAGAATCGAAGCTCCCTTCTCTTTTTGACCGATCGCCATATACGTTTCACCGATCATAATCGCGCTGTAATCCAACGGTACGTTTTCGGGCGGCAGCACTTCCATGCAACGATCCAGAACAGCCAGAGTTTTGTCGGGCTTACCTTCCTGCAACAACGCCTGAGCCAGCTCACCGAAGAGATACATACGATAGCTCTTGCACATACGCATCGTATTCTCATCGATGTAAACCCCGGGCTTATCGACTCCACCCCACCGGAACTTATTCATCACGTTATCGTACATCTTTTCCGTATCGATGGCACGGGCATTCGGGTCTTGTGTCATGTAAGGCACGATGTGATACGCCATTCCGGTTTTTTGGAAATACGGATCGAGGCGTACGAACTGATTCGGATCTACTGTGATGGCAAAATAAATCGGACGTTCCCAGTTATTCGTGTGAAGCATGTCGAGAATCGTTACGGCTTCCTTACCCAACACTTCCTTACCCGAAAGGTTAATGGTTATCTCTTTGACCATCTGCGATGCGTCCTGCGGACTGATGGCGCCATGCTTCATCACCGCGGCCGAATCGACTTTGAACGTCAGCACATCCGAGGGGATATTAGGAATATCATTCTGGTAGCCCGGAATTTTTTTCGTACGCGGATCGTCGCTGCGCAACCACTCCAATGCCTGCCCCAAATCGACCTTATCCATGCGTTTGATGATGTAGGTCATATCCCGTTTGCCCTGAATGTACTGGCTGAGATCCCAGGTAATCGGTAGCGGAGCGGACTCGTAAGCCTGGCGTTTCATTTGGTCGATATACCAATCGGTTTGCAGATAGCTCGTATTACATACACGCACATCGGTACGGATGCCTTCCACCTCTTGCGCATACCAAAGCGGGAATGTATCGTTGTCGCCGTTCGTAAAGATGACGGCATTCGGCTCACACGATTCGAGATAGTTGGAGCCGAAGTCGCGGCACATGTAACGTCCCGAACGGTCGTGGTCGTCCCAGTTCTGTCCAGCCATCTGGATCGGAACGAGTACGCACGCAAGCGTTGCGACCGTACCAGCCACAAGTCCAGGCAATTTCCCGAATTTTTCCAGCGCTCGCGCTACGGCGCCAACCCCCAATCCGATCCAGATACAGTATGCATAGAACGATCCGGCATACGCGTAGTCCCGTTCGCGCGGCTGGAGCGGGGTCTGATTCAAGTAAAGGACGATCGCGATTCCCGTCATAAAGAACAGAAAGAACGTCACCCAGAAAGATTGCATGCCCTTTTTACCACTGAACAGTTGGTAGAAGATTCCCAGGAGTCCGAGCAGAAGGGGCAACATATAATATACATTATGTCCCTTATTGTTGGCAATATCGAACGGCATATCGTCCTGCGGCCCGACAAGGATCGTATCGATCGGTTTGATTCCCGTGATCCAGTTTCCGTTCATGATTTCTCCATGCCCTTGAATATCGTTCTGACGACCGGAGAAATTCCACATAAAATATCGCCAGTACATAAAGTTCAACTGATAACGGACGAAGAATTTGATATTCTCTGCAAAAGTCGGTTTCATGACACTCTTCGTCTCGCCCAATTCGCGGACTTTTACCGGAACGCCTTTCACATTCGCCCACGACTTGTAACCTGCCACGTGACGTGATTCAGGGCTATGCATACGCGGGAAAAGCATCATCGTTTCGCTGACATATTTATATTCGGGCACCGTATACGAAACGAAATAGCGATCTTTCTCGTTCTTGTCTTTTTTAATCGCACGGCTCCACATCTTGGCACCTTCGCTCGAAACAGCCGTTCCGTCGCTGTTTCGCTCCGGAACCGAAACGTAGGTCTTGCCGTAGATCAGCGGCGTATCGCCGTATTGCTCACGTGCCAGATAACTGCGGAGAGTAAAAATGTCCTTCGGCGCATTCTGGTTCATCGGCGTGTCTGCTGTCGAACGGATGAGAATCAATGCATAAGACGAATACCCCACCACGATCACCATCAGCGAAACCAAAATCGTATTCAGGGTGCGAACATTGATATTTTTAAAACGGAACAGAGCGGCCGTTAAGGCGATCAACAACAGGATGCCGAGCACATAGCCGCTTCCCAGGAAAGGAATACCAAGCAGGGCGATGGTCAGGACGAAAGAAATCCTTACACGAATCGGGGAGATGTCCTCGCGCATCGTTTCCCAGATCGACCAGCCTAACATACCCGCAATAATCAACACATAGGCATAAACACCGGAATTATACGGCATACCGAACCCATTGACAAACAACAGTTCGAACCAGCCGCAAGCCTCTACAAGACCTTGCACGACGCCGTACATCATCAGTCCGACGATGGCGAACGAAACCAGAAGGGCGATCGCCGTTCCTTTGAAGGTTGGGTTCGGGAATTTACGGTAGTAATATACGAGTACGATGGCAGGAATACAAAGCAAGTTCAACAGATGGACGCCGATACTCAATCCCATGAAGTAGGCGATCAGCACGATCCAGCGGTCGGCATGAGGACGGTCGGCCGCCTCCTCCCATTTCAGAATCAGCCAGAACACGACGGCGGTAAACAACGACGAGCTGGCGTATACTTCGCCCTCGACGGCGCTAAACCAGAACGTATCGCTGAAAGTATAAACGAGCGCTCCGACGAGTCCGCAACCCATCACCATGATGGTGCGTGTCAACGTCAGTTCGCGTTTTCCTTCTTTCAGGATGATGCGCCGCGCCATGTGCGTGATACTCCAAAAGAGGAACAGAATGGTCAGTGCGCTGAACAGAGCGGACATACGGTTGACCATCTTCGCCACTTCGGCCGTATCGGAAGTGAGTTGCGTAAACAGATTACCCATCAGCATAAAGAACGGTGCGCCGGGCGGATGGCCTACTTCCAGTTTATAGGCCGATGCAATAAACTCGCCGCAGTCCCAGAAACTTCCGGTCGGCTCGATAGTCGATAGATACGTGTACGACGCGATCAGGAAGACGATCCATCCCAATACGTTGTTGATTAGCTTATATTGCTTCATAATCGAGGATATAGTAAGCGTTTATTTTTAAATATTTGGCTGCAAAGATATAAAAATCCGCTGACAACATAACGCTATCTTGTTACATATATTGCTCGCATTACGAAAAAATCGTAGAAAAGAATCTATTGGGGAAGCCATTCTTTTTTTATCGGTACGTTTTTTTAATGGTCTTTTACGACTTCTTAGCGAAATTCGTTTCGCCTGGCCGCTTTTATTTCTTTCCTTTGCGCCCGTCTTTACACCAAACGGATGAATCGGAAAAGCAAACATACACAACTGTTTCGCTGGATATACACGCTGGTGACGATCGGCGTGACAGTTTTTATTTTTACGAACTCGCTACAGCCCGGCGAGGCTTCCGGACTGCGCAGCGTCATGGTCACCGAGTGGCTGAACCGACTGATCGGACACCTCGGCATCGATTACCGCTTCACGGTATATACGGTGCGGAAGCTGGCGCACCTGACCGAATTTATGCTGCTCGGACTTTTTCTTACCTTGACACTGCGTGTGTATACCCAACGCCTGATGCCGCATATCTCATGGCCACTGTTTGCGGGACTCTTCACGGCTGTCTGCGACGAAAGCATCCAACTATTCAGTCATGGAAGGGGGGCTTCCCTTCGCGACGTATGGATTGACTTTGCCGGATTTATCATCGGACTCTGTATCGCCCTTTTCCTTATGCGGTCAGTACGCCGGTTAAAGAAACCGTCACGCAAGCGCCGAAAAAAGCACGCGCCTTCTTCCTCATAATCCGATCCATTTCCACAACCGATTACTTTTTTCGCTCAATCACATAATCGGCCAGAAGCAACAGACTTTCACGGGCTTCGTTGTCGGGCAAGGAACGGATGATATCCGCCGCTTTCTCTTTATAGTAAGCCATGCGTGAAGCGGCATATTCCACCCCACCGCCATCTTTGGCGAAGCGGATCAGCGCTGCAACATTTTCGGGCGAGAAGTCCCGTTTCTGAATCATTTTCAGGAAAGGCGCTTTCGTCGATTCGTCCGCCGATTCGAGAGCGTACAGCAGCGGAAGCGTTATTTTCCCTTCACGGATATCGTTGCCGCTGGGTTTCCCAATCGACGGATCATCAAAGTAATCGAAAATATCGTCGCGTATCTGGAAACAGTAACCGAGCAGGCGACCGAATTCTCTGCAACTTTCTTGAATTTCGGGCGTTGCTTGGGCTGTTATGGCACCGATTTCGGTGCATGCCGAGAGCAACATGGACGTTTTCTTTTCAATCGCAATCAAGTAATCTTTTTCTTTCAGTATCTGTTCTTTCGCGTTTTCAAGCTGTTTGATTTCACCTTCCGCCATCTGACGACTGAGTGACGCGATGATCGACACAATCTGCACTTGCCCCGTCTGCGTAGCCCGCACAAGGGCTTCGGAGAGAATAAAATCACCTACCAGCACGGCTACGCGATTGTCGAAGAGCGCGTTCATCGAGGGGAGTCCCCTCCGCCGGCGGGTATCGTCCACCACATCATCGTGAAGAAGCGACGCCGTATGTAATAATTCGAGAAACACGGCTGCACGGATCGAATCCGGCGTGACACGGCCGCAGGCCTTGGCTGCCAACAGCACCAAAAGCGGACGGATATGCTTGCCGTTCGAATGATATACTGCTTCGATGGCTTTACGTATAGTCGCAATCTCGCTATGAAGTGATTCCGCGAACTTTTTGCGAAATTCCCCGAACTCCTTTGCCACAGGTCTTTCTATATCTCTTTTATCTATCATAAATCCTGCTTTACGAATGCAAAAGTAAGAAAAAGTGCCGACTGAAAAAGTTTTTTCGTACTTTTACCCCCAAAAATAGCACACTCCTTATGAAATTGCTTTTAATCGACGCTTACGCGCTCATTTACCGCTCTTATTACGCCTTTATCAAAAATCCCCGGATGAATTCGAAAGGGATGAACACGTCGGCGATTTTCGGCTTCATCAACACGCTTGAAGATGTGCTTCGGCGCGAAAACCCAACACATGTCGCTTTCGGGTTTGATCCACCCGGCCCGACGTTTCGCCACGAAGCGTACGAAGCGTACAAAGCGCAGCGGGAGGAAACGCCCGAAGATATCCGTATTGCTATTCCGTACATCCGCGAGATCATCGCGGCATACCGCATGCCGATTCTGGAAGTACCTCGCTACGAGGCGGACGATGTCATCGGCACGATCGCCAAGCAGGCCGAACAGGAAGGCTTCAAGGTGCTGATGATGACGTCTGATAAGGACTATGGGCAGCTCGTCTCGGAACATATCTTCCAGTATCGGCCGAAATTCGGCGGCGATTATGAGACATTAGGAGTTCCCGAAGTGTTGACGAAATACGGGCTGACATCCGTCGGACAAATGATTGACCTGCTCGGGTTGATGGGCGACAGCTCCGACAATATCCCCGGCTGTCCCGGAGTGGGCGAAAAGACCGCGCAAAAACTACTCGCCGAGTTCGGTTCCGTCGAAGAATTGCTCGCGGGCACCGACCGTCTGAAAGGCGCGTTGAAGACGAAAGTGGAACAAAACGCGGAACAGATCCGCTTCTCCAAGTTTCTGGCTACGATCGTCACCGACGTCCCGATCTCCTTCGACGCTGCGACTTGTGAGCGCAAAGACGCAGACAAGGAGCGTCTCCGCGAAATCTACCTCGAACTGGAGTTCCGCTCTTTCCTGAACAAACTGAACGATGACCCCACGGCAGGACACACCGGGAAAGGCGCGACGCCTATGCAGCAACTCTCCCTCTTCGGCGACGACGCGCAAGAAACATCGGCGGTAGACATACAGTCGGATTCGGAAGAAGCGATGGTATCCGATCTGGCCGATTTGATGACTACGCCACACACCTATTTCACGGCCGACACGGAGGCGAAACGAAACGATCTGGCACGATTACTTCGCTCTCAATCGTCGTTTGCTCTCGATACGGAGACGGACGGCATCGATCCGTTGACGGCTCACCTTGTCGGGATATCGTTCGCCATCAACGAATACGAAGCATGGTACGTGCCTGTGCCGGCCGATATGGAAGAAACGAAACGGATCATCGCTCCGTTTGCCGAGGCTTTGCAACATCCCGCTATCGAAAAGGTGGGGCAAAACATTAAATTCGACCTGTTGATGCTTAGGCGCTACGGCATACAGGTAGCGGGTCCCCTGTTCGATACGATGATCGCTCATTATCTGCTCAACCCCGAGCTGCGGCACAATATGGACTATTTGGCAGAGACATATCTGCGTTATCGCCCTCTCTCAATCGAACGCCTGATCGGCGCACGCGGTAAAGGACAGCTTTCCATGCGCGACGTGCCGGTAGAGAAGGTCAGCGAATATGCGGCAGAAGATGCAGACGTAACTCTACGGTTAAAAAACTTCTTTGCTCCGCTACTTTCGGACGGCGGATTCGAAGCGCTGTTTTGCGATATCGAAATGCCGTTGATCTACGTGCTCGCCGACATGGAACTGAGTGGTGTCACGCTCGACACGAAAGCGTTGAGACAATCGTCCGAAGAACTTACGGAAGCGCTTAGTCAATTAGAGAAAGAGATTTATGAGCTGGCGGAGACGGCTTTTAACATCAATTCGGCCAAGCAGGTCGGAGAGATTTTGTTCGACCGGCTCCGTATCGAGGAGAAAGCGAAAAAGACAAAGACCGGCAGCTACAGCACGAACGAAAGTATTCTGGAAAAACTGCGCAATCGCCATCCGATCGTCGGGAAACTCCTTGACTACCGCGGCCTGAAAAAGCTGCTGGGCACGTATATCGACGCTTTGCCCGAGCTGATCAATCCCGAGACGGGCAAAGTCCACACTTCATTCAATCAGACGGTGGCCTCGACCGGGCGACTCAGCTCATCGAACCCGAACCTCCAAAACATCCCGATCCGTGAAGAGTTAGGGCGCGACATCCGCAAGGCGTTTATTGCCGACCATACAGACTGTGTCTTTTTTTCGGCCGACTATTCTCAGATCGAACTGCGTATCATGGCGCACCTGAGTGGCGACAAGCACATGATCGAAGCGTTCCGCAGCGGCGCCGATATCCATTTGGCTACCGCGGCGAAAATCTACGGCGTGGCGGACGAAGCCGTCACCTCCGATATGCGTCGCAAGGCGAAAACAGCCAACTTCGGCATCATCTACGGCATCTCCGTGTTCGGACTGGCCGAACGGCTGAACATCCCACGTGCCGAAGCGAAAGAACTCATCGACGGTTACTTCAAAACGTATCCCGATGTGCGTGCCTATATGGACGAGAGCGTTCGTCTGGCTAAGGAACATGGATACGTGACTACGATATGTGGCCGGAAACGTTTCCTTCCCGACATCCATTCGCACAATGCCGTGGTGCGCGGGTATGCCGAACGAAACGCGATCAACGCGCCGATACAGGGCAGCGCTGCCGATATCATCAAAATGGCGATGGTGCGCATTTTTCGGCGATTCGAGGCTGCAGGGTTACGAAGCAAGATGATTCTTCAGGTGCATGACGAGCTGAATTTCAACGTGCGTCGCGATGAGTTGGAACGTGTGCGCGAAATCGTACTGCGAGAGATGGAAGGCGTGATGCAACTGCGTGTGCCACTCGTTGCCGATTGCGGCATGGGGAAAAACTGGCTCGAAGCACACGGATAAGACGTTTTTCAACGCGTAACAAACCATCGGGAATGAAAAAAAATCGTACTTTTGTGCCGGTTTTCAAAAAACGATAAAAACATGAGCAAGCTGCATATTATCGACCATCCCATGATTCAGCACAAGCTGACGAGAATACGGGATATCAACACAGGTGCAAAAGATTTTCGCGATCTGCTCAAAGAGATCGCCATGTTGATGGGCTATGAAGTGACACGCGATCTTCCGCTGACCGAAATCGAAATCGAGACCCCGATGATGCGCACAAAAGCATACGAAATATCGGGTAAGAAACTGGCCATCGTACCGATTCTGCGCGCCGGCCTGGGCATGGTCGACGGACTGTTGAGCCTTCTTCCGGTAGCCAAGGTAGGACATATCGGCCTCTATCGCGATCACGACACGCACAACCCCGTCTTTTACTATTGCAAATTGCCTGAAGACATCAACCATCGCATGGTCATCATCACTGATCCGATGCTCGCCACGGGGGGAAGCGCCTCCGACGCCATCAAGATGCTGAAAGAAAAAGGCTGCACGAATATCCGCCTGATGTGCCTCGTGGCTGCTCCCGAGGGTGTGAAGAAAGTGCAGGCCAACCATCCCGATGTCGACATCTATACGGCTTCGCTCGACGAGCGCCTGAACGACAGCGCCTATATCCTGCCGGGCCTCGGCGATGCCGGCGACCGAATTTTCGGCACGAAATAAATCAGCTCTACACAGACACGACCATGTCAAGACAAATTATTCAAGTAGAAGAGCGGGTGCCCTTGCTCAAAGGCATCCCGCTGAGCATTCAACATACGTTTGCCATGTTTAGCGCTTCGGTACTGGTGCCGTGGCTTTTCGGCATCAACGCAGCTATTGTACTGCTGATGAATGGGATCGGAACACTGATTTTTATTGCCGTAACGAAAGGCAAATCGCCCGCTTACCTCGGTTCGAGCTTCGCCTTCATCGCTCCCACCTTGCTGCTGATCAGCAATCCCGATTACGGTTATCCTTATGCTTTGGGCGGCTTCGTCATCACCGGGCTGATCTTTTGTTCCGTGGCGCTCCTGATCAAATTTGCCGGTACAAAATGGATCGATACCGTGTTGCCACCCGCTGCCATGGGGCCTGTGGTGGCGCTTATCGGGCTTGAACTGGCGGGAACAGCCGCACAAAACGGCGGACTCGTACTCACCGAGACGTACACCGAAATCAACCCCCTGTTTGTCGCCGTTTTTGTGGTGACGATCGCCATTGCTGTGCTGGGGCAGGTACTGTTTCGTGGCTTCGCCGCCGCCGTCTCTATCCTGATCGCCATCGTCGTGGGCTATCTCGTGGCGTTCTTTGTCGGGCTGGTCGACTTTACAGAAGTGACGCAGGCCGGGCTGGTCGCATGGCCGAATTTCCTGTTCCCCAAGTTCAGCCTCGAATCGGTGCTGATCATTATCCCGGCTTCGCTCGTGGTGATCTCCGAACATATCGGACATCAGGTAGTGACGAGCGAAATCGTCGGGCGTGACTTGCTGAAAGACCCGGGACTGCATCGCACGCTCTTCTCCGACGGAATTTCGACCACCCTCTCGGGATGCTTCGGTTCCGTGCCTACGACGACGTACGGCGAAAACATCGGTGTAATGGCCGTCACGAAAGTATTCAGTGTCTGGGTGATCGGGGGTGCGGCCGTCTTTTCCATCCTGCTGGCGTTTTTCGCCCCGGCGTCGGCGCTGATCAACTCCATTCCCGCTCCGGTGATGGGCGGTATCAGCTTCCTGCTTTACGGTATGATCGGCGCATCGGGAATCCGGCTGATCGTTGACCGCAAAGTAAACTATGCTAAAGGACGTAATCTCGCGATGACGGCACTTGTCTTCGTCGTCGGACTCTCGGGCGTGTACATCCAGCTTGGCAACGTGAAATTAACGGGTATGTGTCTGGCTACGATTACAGGCATGTTCCTCGGCGGACTCTTTTATGTGATCGACCGTTTCGGCATCGCCAACGATACGGATGAGCCGGATCATGGGTAATAGTTAGTCCTTTGGTGATTGATCGTTGATTTGTTGGCTGAAATCTGATCACTGATAGCTGACAGCTAATGAGTTCAGGCTTTCAGCCTTCCCAAACAAGGAATGGGCCATCCATACTCCACCTTTGTGGGATAGAGCTGAAATAAAACAGGCTTTCAATCCTTGGTTGGAAAATAATCAATGATTATGCATGGTACAAGCCAAGCCCTTCGGGTAGTTGAATGTGAATTATTTTGAATGCCGACTGAATGCTAATGACTGACGGTTGAAAACCATTAACCATTGACAACTAACGATTAGAAAAACTCCTGAAAGGGTATAATAAACCCTATCAGGTTAGAAAAAAGGTAAAGTAGGGAGAAAACGCATGTACTCTCCTCCCTACTTATACTGGAAAAGGTCTTTTCAGAACATCGCCATGGTAGATTTTACATATTACCAATCTCTATTCTGCTGTTTAGCTAAAGTCGGATTGCGAATAATATCATTTTGGGAAATAGGCCACAAAAACCTTCTGTCCGTATAAGGTATAGCGGTTTTATAGAGGAGCCCATCTGTCTCCTTTCCAATTTGATACACATTCAAATTTATCAATTTCTTTGGGTCTACTTTAGCGGGGATACCTTTTGAATCAAAATCAGGATCATTTATTAGACGGTGAATATCCTCCCATCTTCTTCCTTCGCCAAAAAACTCTATACGTCTCTCCCATAATAGAGCTTCCAACATTTCTTTATTTGTTGCAAAGTCTGTTGCTTTATAAGCCTCTGATTCCTTGACTGACCGACTACGTACTGCATTAAGAAGTTTCAATGCCATTTCAGGTCTTCCACTTCTCAACTCCGCTTCAGAATAGTTTAATAGCACTTCTGCATAACGAATAATCGGAGCATATTCATCTTGTTCCTGCGGTCTCTTATATTTATCGACATAGTATCGAACATCTCGTTTCGCCTTATCCTCTCCGCTATACAACAGCTTTCTTCTTAAGTCTCCTTCTAACCAATATTTTGAATTGTATAAAATAGGAGATAAAGAGATCAATCCACGACCTCCAGTGCGATTACTCATCATTTGACCTAATGATCCATTGACCGTAGCATTATCATCGCTGCTATTTTCAATTGAGAAGATTGACTCCGGATTACTTTTGAAGTTTACGAAAGGAATTTCTGGAGAATCCGCCAGCTTGTATCCGCCAATCGAACTTGAGAATGGCGCATCGCTCTGTGGAACGATCTTTTTAGCTTCATCTACCACTTTATTCCAATCCTTCTTCCACAAATACAACCTTGTTTTCAGTGCAATAGCTGCTCCCTTCGAGGCTCTCGTGATCGCGTTGGCCGGATTTTTTGCAGGCAGCAAACTCTCTGCCTTGTCCAAATCGGCAAGAATCTTTTGATATGTTTCTTCAACAGTAGAGCGCCCTATTTGCAAAGCTTCCTGCATCTTCTCCGGAGTAGTAACGGCTTTTTCGTAATAAGGTAATCCGTAATTATTATTGCCCTCAACTCCATACGGCAGACAGAAGTGAATTAGCATATTGGAATAAGTTAATCCCCTTAAGAAATAGCACTCCCCAAGGTACTGGTTCGTTATTTCTTCCGTTATCACATTTGTTTCCTTAGCTCTCTGTATACCTTCTATCACTACATTAGCTCGATTAACCGCAGCCAAGGAGTTTTCCCACATGCTATTATTATTAGCTGTTGTCGGATTATATGTTGCTTCATAAGTATACTGATAAAAAGCAGCCATATTCACCAAATCGTTCCCCCTCATTTCAGATTGAATAATGGAGGCCGCTCCAAAGGGATATCCTCTTCGTGCATTGTTTCCGACATAATATCCGCTTTGAACAGCATCATAAACCCCCGTCACAGCCAATGCGCATCTTTCAGGAGTGTCAAATGCCGTTTCGTCCGTTATTCTATCTATTGGAGCGAGGTCTACCGTATCTTTTTCACAAGAAGTGAACATCTGTAACCCATAAACAAGACAGAAAATGCCTATTATCCTAATTATATTCTTGCGTATCATATTCTTCGTATTATTTTTTTAAAAACTAATATTTACTCCAAAGGTGAATACTCTTTGTTGTGCCTTTCCTCCGGCATCCACTCCAAATGCTCCGACAAACTCAGAAGTTGTCGATAGGTCTGTTATGATTTCCGGATCAAGTCCTTTGTACTTCGTAAATGTCAACAAGTTCTGTCCAGAAACATATATGCGTATATTAGACATATCCAATTTCTTAGTAATATCTTTAGGCAAAGTATATCCTAAACTAAGTGTAGAGAGTTTTACATACGCTCCATCTTCTGCGAATCGAGAAGTTGCAGAGCCTTGCATATTTAATGCACTATCATCTCCGGCACCGACCATTGGCGTTACACCATCACCCGGTTTTTCCTTACTTTGCCAACGGCCTAAAATTTCCGTTCCGTTGTTGGAAAATGCCATATTTAACAAGTCATCTTGACGGGTGCGATTGTATATCTTGTTCCCTCCGGAGAAACGAATAAACATCGTTGCATCAAAATTTTTATATGTAAAGGTATTACTCCAACCTCCAAACCAAGTAGGAATCGTACCTCCCAATATCTTTCTATCTTCTTTCGCGCTTAAACTCCCTCTCTTGGATACATCCGCCGGATTTGACGGATCATAAACTTTCCACGTATAATCACCGAGCAAATCAAATTGAACTTGTGTCCCGTCTGCCTTCTCGTAAATCGGATAACCGTTTTCTTTATTGACACCGCTATACTGGTATCCATAAATCGCATTCATGGATTCACCTTCGCGAATAATTGTGTAACCTCCTATAATATCGGCATTTTCAACCAACTCAACCACCTCATTCTTTAATGTTGAAAAGTTCAAATCAGACTTCCACATAAAATCTTTATTCTGAATAAGTGTGCTTCCTAATGTAAGCTCAATACCACTATTTTGTATTTTACCCACATTATTAATATACGAGTTGCCGGGTATTCCCATGGAAGGAGACGTCGGCACTTTCAAAACCAGATTCTTACTATTCTTCTTCCAATAAGCGATTTCAAAAGTTACTTTGCTGTCAAATAGCGAACCATCGAGACCAATATCAAATGTTTCCGTTGTCTCCCATTTCAATCGGTTATTCCCCATATTCAACCATGCCGTAGCATTTTGTTCTCCATACTTTTGAGCACTGTATGTTCCCAAATAAGGATAAGGACCTCCAAGGTTCTGATTCCCTACGGTAGCATAACTTCCTCTTATTCGGAAATCGTTAAAGACCGTACTATTCCAGAAATTCTCACGTGACACACGCCATGCTCCAGAAGCCCCCCAGAAAGTACCCCAACGAGTATCTTTGGGAAGTTTAGATAAACCGTCTCGTCTAATTGAAAATCCTAAATAATACTTGCTGTCATAATTATAGTTTGCTCGAAACAAATATGAAGCCAGTCCGCTAAAAGTCTTACCACCAAACACCGATTTTTCACCAAACGTACCGGAGATAATATGATCCATAAAGAAAGGGTCTGAAATCTTATTTACCGAACTTTCATCCCAATCCGTATCGGAACGAGTATACTCCTGAACAGCTGTCAAATCAATATTATGAAGGCCATTGATTGATGTATTGTAAGAGAGTATATTTTGCCAATTCCAAGTGGAATAATTCGTATAGATCTGATCGATTAGTCCTCCGTATCCAAGGCCGTCTCCCGTGAAAGGATCCCAAGTCATATAGTTATTCATCAATGCGATATCAACACCCGCCAGCGTTTTAAATGTCAGACCTTTCATCAAGGAGAGTTCTGCAAACGCATTCGATATGATACGATAATTCGTCGCTCTATTTACGTTGTGGTCGAGTACGTATACAATATTGGGAATTCCATTCGAAATAACATCTTTATTTGCACCTCTGCCTAAAGCCTTTCGGTTTTGCGCATCAATATTATATCCGGTAATGTCCTTATCATCAAAAACAGAAACATTCGGCAACATCCTAATTCCGGAAAAAGAGGCATCGCTAAGCGAATTAGCACCTTCCACGATACCATTGATTTTAGATTTGGAGGCACTCAAACTCATTCCGATATTTAGCCAGCGATTAATTTTACTGGATATATCTCCTTTTACAGATAGACGTTTCAAGTCATTCGCTCGAATAATCCCTTCTTGATTCGTATATCCCAATGAAAAATAGTATTGGCTTTTCTCAGTACCGCCACTTGCACTTAATGTATGACTGTGCTGGAATGCTCGTCGATATACATAATCATTCCAATTCGTATTAGTCCCGTCATAAACGGCAAGTCCTTCGTCACCCCAGTTTTTGTATTTTTCATTCGCTATTTCAGTAAATTGTTCTCCATTTAACAAGTCGTGTAGCTTTGAAGCCTTAGCAACTCCCATATAACCACTATAACTAACTTTTACAGAGCCTTTCTGACCTTTCTTGGTTGTAATTAAGATAACTCCGTTGGCAGCACGTGAGCCATAGATTGCACTGGCCGCACCATCTTTTAAAATGTCAACACTCTGAATATCGTCAGGATTTATATCTCCTAATGCATTAGCAGCCACATAGCCCTGAGATATGTCACCACTGGTCATTGGAACACCATCTACAATAACTAGGGGTTGGGTTCCTCCGGAAAGAGAGTTGATACCGCGAACTCTGAATTTAGGTGGAGCACCCAATACACCTGACGGTTGAATCACCTGTACTCCGGCTGCGCGTCCGGCAAGCTGGCTGTCAAAACCGGGAGTCGCCAAATTTGCAAGTGCATCCCCACTCACCTTAGAAATAGAACTCGTTACATCCTTCTTTCGTTGCGTTCCATAACCTACAACCACGACTTCTTCCAATGCTCGCGTATCACTCTTCAAAATAATCTGAAGATTAGGTGCAATCGCCACTTCCTGTGTAACCATTCCGATATACGAGATCATCAAGGTTTTGGCTGAATTCGGTACTTCAGGTAAAGTAAATTTCCCGTCTATATCCGTTACTGTGCCGACAGTCGTACCTTTTACCACTACCGAAGCCCCGATAACGGGTTCGCCATTTTCATCCGCCACCGTGCCTCGCACCTGCGTCTGAGCCATTACTACGCCTATTCCAACAAAGAACAGGGTTAAAAACAGTTTTAGTTTTCTTTTCATACTCTACTAATTTTAAAAAAACAACATAGATTTACTTCATTCCATTCATACATCCGATTTTACTGCTTCAGGATAAATTATTGTATCTATTTCTACAATTTTCATCGACACTTTCAAATAAATTTTCATATACAATCATTCGCTTTCTCTTTTCAATCATCGCCTGCAAAAATAATGAATATTTATTATTTACAAACATTTTCTGCTAAAAAAAACTTTTTATTCAAAACAAGGCTTTCCAAATCACCTTGATTCATAAAAAATTTGCGCTACATGCGCCTTTGCATTATCTTTGTACTTTCATCAAAGAAATAAACACATATCATTATGGCATTACAATGTGGCATTGTAGGACTACCAAATGTAGGGAAGTCGACGTTATTTAATTGTTTATCGAATGCGAAAGCGCAGGCGGCGAATTTTCCGTTCTGTACCATCGAACCGAATGTGGGGGTGATCACCGTTCCTGATGAGCGACTCGGCAAACTGGCCGAGCTGGTTCATCCGGCGCGGATTGTTCCGACAACGGTCGAGATTGTCGACATTGCCGGTCTGGTAAAAGGAGCCAGCAAAGGCGAAGGCCTGGGAAACAAGTTCCTGGCGAATATCCGTGAAACGGACGCCATCCTTCATGTACTACGCTGCTTCGACGATCCCAATGTCGTGCATGTAGACGGGAGTGTCGACCCGGTACGCGACAAGGAGATTATCGACACCGAGCTTCAGATCCGTGATCTGGAAACGGTCGACAGCCGGATATCGAAGGTACAGAAACAAGCCCAGACGGGAGGCGATAAACAGGCCAAGCTCGCCTACGAGGTACTTATAAAATATAAGGAAGCACTCGAGCAAGGTCGGAATGCCCGCACGGTTTCATTCGATACGAAGGACGAACAGAAAGTAGCCCGCGAGCTGTTCCTGCTCACCGACAAGCCCGTACTGTACGTCTGCAATGTCGATGAAGCCAGCGCCGTGAAGGGTAATACCTATGTAGAGCAGGTACGTGAGGCCGTAAAAGATGAAGGAGCAGGCATCCTCGTCGTAGCAGCAAAAATCGAAAGCGAGATTGCGGAGCTCGACACGTACGAAGAGCGGCAGATGTTTCTGGCCGAAGCAGGCCTTGAGGAATCCGGCGTAAACCGTCTGATCAAAGCGGCATATAAGTTACTCGATCTGGAAACGTTCCTGACAGCCGGTCCCGAGGAAGTACGCGCATGGACGTATCGCAAAGGGAGCAAGGCGCCGCAATGTGCAGGCGTGATTCATACCGATTTCGAGAAAGGTTTTATACGCGCCGAGGTCATCAAGTACGAAGATTATATCCATTATGGTTCGGAAGCGGCGGTGAAAGAAGCCGGAAAGATGCACGTGGAAGGGAAGGAATACATCGTGCAGGACGGAGACATTATGCACTACCGTTTCAACGTGTAGCTTCCCGCACAAGAGAGATATTGTAAAACATTGAAGGAGGAAGTACAGTGGGCTGGCGTGATTTCTTTTATTTCTCACGAGGTGAACGCCGAGGGCTCATCGTACTGCTCTGTTTAATTGCGCTGGCCGGCATCATCATGCTCCTGAAAAGCCCTTCGTCGGATCAGGAACAGTCGGCAGGAGATACGACACCCGTTCCTCAAATGCCTCGGGCAAACGCGCCGGCCGGTCAGCCTCACCAGCAGACCGAACAGCCTTCGAAACAGCCGGTCAGCAGACCGCGACCCGCCGCACCTCGAACGCATGAGAGCACCGGCGAGCGTATCAAACGATTAACCGATACGCGTCCGCGATACCCTCGATCTCAAAAACTCCCCGCGGGCTCCACCCTCGAACTGAATACGGCCGACACGACCGACCTTCAGAAAATACCGGGTATCGGCCCCACATTCTCCAAACGCATCGTCAAATACCGTAATTTATTGGGAGGGTACGCCGATGTCTCTCAACTGGCGGAAGTATACGGGATCGATGAGGAAAAGTACACGGCATTGGCGCCATGGTTTACGGTCGATCCGACACGGATACGACGGCTGAACGTCAACCGTCTGCCGGAAGACTCGTTGCGTCGTCATCCTTATATCGACTATCGTCAGGCAAAGCTGATCGTACGTTTACGCAGGCAGCCTAACGGCCTTACCGGATGGCACGATCTGATGCTCGCGGAAGAATTTACCGACGCAGACAGGCAACGCCTCAAGCCCTACCTTTCGTTCGATAAATAAATCCCGGCAATCTTCTTCATATCAACTTCTCATTCATCGCAAACGAGATGGCCTCCGTGATATTATCGACTTCCAGCTTTTCGAAAAGCTTGCGTCGATACGACTTGACCGAATCGGGCGTTCGGGATACCCGGTCAGCGATTTGCTCGATCGTATAGCCTTGCGCCGACAGCAGCAGGGTCTGCCGTTCACTCTCACTCAGCCGGATAGCCGGCTGCTCTTCCCATCGGCCGTTGTCAAGATCGTACTTCCATCGCATGTTATGCCCTTTGCGGATCATCTCGATATGCCCGGATGTAGCCCGCGAAGAAAGCGAGGCAATACAGAAGGTCAACCAGATACGCCCATCCGGCGCTAATCGCAAAGGGGTGATTTTATGATTGATCAGCAACGGCTTAGCCTGTAGCGGACCAATGTGAAAATCACAACTGAAGGTATATTCCTTCCGATGCTCGGGCGGAACACTTTCCATGAACAGGAAACAAACACGATTCGCTTCGAGCAACAACCGATAATCGTTCTCGGGCACATGACGGAGATAAAATTCATATCCCAACCTCCGTACTTCTTCGGCCGACATGCCACAGAGAAACAACGGATTGTCCGATACATACAAGAAGTTGCGTTTGAAATAATCGATCACATAGATACTTCTGAACGTGGTGCGCGAAAAAGCATCCAAAGACTCGATATACAAGGGAATTCGCGCATATTCTTCGTCGGGAATATGAAACACTTTGTTTTCCGCCGTAAAGAATTCTTCTTTTTGAATCATGATGGTATGGATAAAGTTAATACAAAGGATGCTGTTTTTTTTCAGCTATCCGGTGCAAAGGTAGAAAAAAAGAAAGCACATGCATATCCATTTAACACACAAAAGTGTAATTTTTGACCAAATACGAAAAAATTACACTTTTGTGTAATGCCTGTAAAAAAGAAATCGTATAGCTTTGCACTTGTGTTAATAAAAACAAATGAATAACCTGCTTTGCGTTATGTGAAGCGCTAAAAAACGGAAAAGCTTATGAACAAATTGAATGCATGGTTGAGACCGAACCTACTGACCTCAGACAAGAGCGATTACATGGCTGTACCCGTCACGAACGGCAGCCTGACCGTCGCCGACATCGTTAAACTCCTTCAGGCCGAAGGCATGGAAATCAAACCCGAAACGGCGACAGACATCATCACGCGCTTTAACCGCAAAGCGGCCGAATGTGTGACGGGAGGATTCTGCGTAAACACCGGACTGGTCTACATGCGTCCCGTGATCAAGGGTGTTTTCTACGACCGTACGTGGGACGATGCGCGTAACAGCGTCTATGTAGCCATGAATCAGGGCGCCGAACTGCGCCGTGCCATTGCCGATACAAAGGTCGAAATCCTCGGCGAACAGGCCGATATGATCGCCATCTATACCCTGACGGATATGACGACCGGCAAAACCGACGGCTCACTGACCCGCGGACGCAATGCCGAACTCAAAGGCTCGTACCTGAAAATCACAGGCGACGACCCGGCCGTGGGCATCACCTTCCGCAATGTCGACACCGCCGCCGAAGTGAAACTCGCGCCGACCGACCTTGTTATCAACGAGCCCTCGCGTCTGCTCATCTTCGTACCTGCCACCCTCGATGCCGGCACCTACGAACTGACCGTTACGACGCAGTATACCGGAGGAAGCAGCTTGCTCAAATCACCCCGCTCGGTCATATTCTCGGAGGCAGTTATCATCGCCTGATTAAAATCCGGCTTCCGGTGGGGGTGCGTTAGTACTACTACTAATGGTGTATTAGTACTAC
>NZ_JAUMYS010000113.1 GCF_030528505.1 Tannerella sp. | reverse complement strand
AACGCCTGCATCATTTAACCGATAATAACCGCTACCGCTTCTTCCGGAGATTCGATTTTTGCCGTAATGATGCTATTTTAGTTATTTCACTCGTTTTCCGAAATTGTTTAATCCGGTTTTTCAAGGCATACAAATCGTTTTTTACGGCATTCTTATTGCGGGCTATATGTAACCCGAACTTTAGAACATGAATGCCTTCCCATGGATTTTCTTCGGCAAAATATAAATCGGTATTGTTGCCATATTGCTCTGACGCGATGGCAGGGATGACGCTTGCCGCCGTTTGCAGGGCTATTTCTTCAACAACAATGCGCCCATTCTTCCATCTAACCACCCATTGGGCTTTTCGCCCGTCGATTTGCATATCCATAAAGCAGTTTTCGATACCGGATGCAGAGATCCGCAGGGCTTTGATAAAGAAATATCCACCCTGTTCATCCGGAATAAGAGTATAATCCGTATGTTCGAAGAGATATTCCGCCGGATCGATTGTATCGGACGAATTTATGACACGAAAAACTGTCGTCATGTCATGATCAAATAAATCCGTAATTCTTTTCAGATGTTTCTTCGGCGCATAACGAATCTTTTCGGGTACGATTTGACCGTTTTGAACCGTGAATCCGGTTTCTGTAAGAAATCCGACAATATCTTCATTCGTCCATATCATCCGATTACGATCTTCTATGCAGCGTTCGTCACAGCCAAACAAGTTATACAGCAGCTCCCAAATCAAATCTTCCTGCTCGGCAGGCTCATAAACCAAATTCCGATGGTCTTCGTGCCGCATCATTTCCCATGCCCAACGGTCGGCCTCCCTGCGCGGGAGTTTTCCGCTCAATAAAGCATTATAAATTTCGATCAACTGATTAAGCGTGACGGTTACCATACCGATAAAGCATCTTATTTTTTCTCTCTCTGCCGGTAATCGATTTCATCTTTGAGCATGGCTATGTCGTCTTTGACGATTTCCTTGTCGCGGGCTTTGTTCAGGCCCGCTTTCAGGATTTCGAATCCGAGGCGGGGATTTTCTTCGGCGTAATACAATTCAGAATTACAACCGTAACGGTCGGAAGCGATGGCGGGGATGACGCTATACTCCTGACCGTCCATTTCTTCGAGCACGATACCCGTTGCAGTCTTCTTGACAACAAGTTCCGATATACGTTCGTCCGTATCCATCGACATATAGCAGAGTACGGTTCGGTCGGCAAAGACTTGCAGAGCTTTGACAAAGTAAAAGCGGGCCGAATCGTCGTCTTCGTCGGGAATCAGTTCGAATGCGGTAGGCATCAGCAGGTATTCTGCCGGGTTTTCGGCGTCGAAGAAGTTCATTACCTTGAAAACCGACACGTCGGGATGAAAAAACATATCGGCCAACCCGATCAAGCTGTCTGCGCTTGTGCTTTCCGGGACGATCGCTCGAGATGGAGAAGGAGACGAAGGTGAAAGTATAAAAGAAACATCATCGTCCATAAAAGAATCGTTATATCTTATTTGTTTACATACGAACGATATGCACATTGATAATCCTCAAAAGATAATCCGGGGTATCGGAAACCGGCATTCATCTTCTTGTAATCGAAACCGGGATACCATTCGCCAGCATGGATCGTGTGGGCTATGAACTGCAAATCACGTTGTACGTTAAACTTGTTATTTGCTTGCCGGTAGTTGTTAAACTGATTGAGTATAGACGAAGCAGGTAAGAATCTCAAAGCTCCTGCATCCGTTATGTACTGTTGCGATGTGAGCCGGACAAGTGCTCCGGTCAATTCATCATACGTAATAATGGCATGTTCGATAAAATCGCATGCTCCTATTATTTGAGCAAGAGATACGTCTTCGCCCGTATAACCGTACTCATAAAGAACAGAGAGCATGACCCATGCATCGGAATTTTGAAGTTGAGTATGCATCATTTAAATAGATAAATTCTCATCATATCATCGATATTTAAAATGAAACGTGCTTTTCAATTTTGCGTTTTTTCCATTGTTCTATCCCGTATTTATCCGACATCCCTTTAATCAGTTTATCATAATACATTGCCATTTCTTCTTCACCTTTATGATAGTAGCATTCACCGATAACGTCTACATAAAAAGCTTGATTCGGTTTGTAGTTGCAGAGAATTTTAGCGAAAATAAGCGCTTTATCAAAGTTTCGTTGGTTCAAACACTCATACGCTGCCAGTCTCAATAGATTGGGATGAAGATCGGTCTGCACCGCATAGCGTAATAAGCTATCCTGATGAGATTGCAGCCAATTCAAATCGATCGAAACAAAATGTGCAATCATTTCACCTCCCGATTTCCCTTTCCGGATCATGTATTCTATATCTCTATAAGGAATAACATAGTATGGCGACTTTTTAAATGATAATCTGATTACATGTTCTACCGATAATCCTTTTTCTTGAACGACTTTACGAATATCTAAAAGCCTGTCATTATACTCTATAACCTCATATTGATCATAATCTATTTCTTTAACGGCAGCCATACACGAAGCATGAAGCGTCTTAGCTTTAGGCAAGTAATAGATCATATAATCTTTTGTCGGTTTCCTTTCATAGAGAGAGTCGAGACAGAATACATTGATGGGAAAATCCGTTTCTGCCAGCAGCGTTGTGTCTTTTTCGATAAAAACGATCTGTTTGCTGTAGACCTTTTGAAGAGAGTCATTCGGGAGTGTTCCATCTTTAAGTGCCTCATTCCAATTATATGGTGTGATATGGAATGTTACTCCTTTTTCAAGAAAAGGCACAACACCCGAAATACTGTGCGAATGCCAATGAGAAACAAAAACAAAACGAACAGGCTTTCTGTAATATGACTCGATAAAAGTCAGAAACTTATTTCCTGCTTCCGTTTCTTTTTTAAAATTTTTCTCCTTTCTGACGGCCGATTCCACAGCAGGCAGCTCCAAAAGCACAACAAAATCGGCATATTCCAATACGGTCGATTGAGAAACACTCGAACTGTCCGTTCGAACAAATGAAATACTTTCGATACCCGGATGATTGGTTTCCCACTTTTGGACAATACATGCTGTTTCGGATTGCCCGAACACGCTATGGCTAAACAGCAACAAAGAAAAACATATATATTTTATCTGAATAGACATCATCGGTAAATTTTATGATTAATAATATGTTATTTCAGCCGTCAGCAGTCGGTTTTCAGCCGTCAGCCGTCGGATCATTAGCCGTCAACGGTCAGTTTTCAGACAACCAAACAACTCAACAATTCAACAACTCAACATTCTAACACCCGAAAGGTTTCACTTTTCGTTTTTCACTTTTCACTTTTCACTCTTCACTTTT
>NZ_JAUMYS010000032.1 GCF_030528505.1 Tannerella sp. | reverse complement strand
GGTTTGCGAGGCGCATCGGCTTGTCGGGCGGAATATCGGTTGTTTTTTCCATAGTCTTATATTTTTTGTTATGTACGACAAAGGTATAAACGTTTTTTGATAATATGCAAATATTTTGGTTGTTTTTTGGATATTTTTTTGGTGCCCGGAAAATAACCGTTAACCATTTTCCAACCAAGGGCTGAAAGCCCGTTTTATTTCAGCCCCATTCCGCAAGGGTGGGGTATCGATTCCCCTGTTTTGTTTTTTTGAGGGCTGTAAGCCTGAATTAATTTGTCAGTATTCAGCCAACAGTCAAACAACTAAACGATTCAACAACTCAACGCCCGCAGGGCATCGTAATTCGTCATTCGTCATTGTTCGTCAGCGGTCTGCATTCAGCCAACAACTAAACAACTAAACAATTCAACATCTCAACGCCCGCAGGGCATCGTAATTCGTAATTTGTCATTCGTAATTGTTTGTTAGCGGTCTGCATTCAGCCAACAACTAAACAACTAAACAATTCAACAAATCAACACCTCAACATCCAAAGTGCTAAACTTCTCAGGAAACTGATCCGGCAAAATTAAACCCAGATTCCGCAATAGAAGAAATAAGCATGAATTTAATTCAGGCCTTCAGCCCTCCGAATAAGGCCCGGATGTCAATATACCCCACCCTTGCGGGATGGGGCTGAAATAATCCGGGCTTTCGGCCCTTATAAACCCCGCAGAGGCGGTGAGTTGTTGAATTGTTGAGATGTTTATTTGTTGATTCGTTGATTTGTTGGCTCCACTGATTGCTGAATGCTGACCGATGATTGCAGAAAGAGCCCTGAAAGGGCGAGATCATTCAGCCCAATGCGAAGCGTTGGGGAAAAAGGCATCGTATCTCGGCGGAGGGCTGTAAGCCTGACATAACCATTGTTGTACATTCGTACGTCTGATTATTAATGGTAAACACCGAACAGTGTATCGCGTAATTTGGGTTAAATGGGATAGGGGATTATACGAACTTACCCAAGATTACATTCGATAAGCGTAACCTTGGGTAAGTACTAAATGTTTGAGCATACAGGGAAAAACTCTGCTACTCTACGTTGTATCCCGACAGCTGTATTTTCGGGGTGTTGCCGCGCGTATCTTCATCTTTCCAGCGGATGTTAACTGTTTTCTTCTCGCCGGGAAGCAGGGGGAAGTAATTGTCGGAGTAGAAGACGGGGAGGAATTGCAATCCGTCCTTTTCTCCGGTCACATTCACGCGGATCATCAGCGCGGGTGTTGCCGTCGTGTTTTCGACCGTAACGGTGGCATGCCAAATACCCTCAGGGTCTTTTCGAGTATCGACCGCAGGAAGTAATTTCACTTTCGGCAGTTCGCGTAATGCCTGATAATTGCCTTCTTCGAGGCTCCTGTGATAGAAGTTCTCGGAAACAACCGTGCCGTTTTCGGTTAGTGTCAACTTGATAAAGTGTACTTTCGAAAGGTTGGACGGAAATTCGAGACGGATGCATTTATCTGTCGTATCTTCATGACTGTCGACCGTTGTTTCTTTCTCCCAGGCTACGGATGCGTCCATATTCAGCAGCTGCGCTTTCGCTGTCAATCCCTTGCGCATGCCGCCGCTGTAATTGACGACTTCTATTTCGTCGGTGGCGGGGTTCCACTGGATATGCAGCGGCTCGGAGGCTTTCTTGATGGCAAAGTAGGCGGCCGTCGGCTCAAAATAATAATCGTATGTCTGCCAGACCATCGAGGGCCAACAGGGATGACTCATCCACATGAGAAGCCCTTTGCGGTTGAGGCTGCGCGACTCGAAGAGGCTGCGGTGCCCGTCGTAGTTCACCCATTGCGCCAGTTCGGCAAACTCCTTCGCGCTCTGCGGTTCACCATACCCTTTGGCGATGATTTCGTTGAACGAGGTACATCCTTGCGCGCCTTCGCGTGTATAATCGTGCATTCCCCATTGATGATCCTGTGGCCAAAGTCCTTCGGGCGAGAAGGTGCGGAGCATGCTTTCGTACGTCATGACGTTGGGCATCCCGCGCTCGCTGTGGAACTTGTCGTTACCCGTTTTCAGCGTGAAATATTCTTTTGCCGGAAGCATGCGGTACGGGCCGTGTCCGCTCACCACATCGTCGGCCGAGCTGGAGATATAATGTATATCGGGATGTTTTTCGCGGACAATGCGGCGCAGCGCCTGATCGATCTGAGTCGGCGGGAACCCTTCGTTCCTGCCGCAATAAATGGCGATGGAGGCATGGCTGCGGATACGTTTCACGTAATCTTCGGCATTGGCGATGAACATTTCGGGGTAGTACGGATCGGGGCCGTCGGCAGGGTTGGCCAGCCAAAAGTCTTGCCAGATCATGATGCCGTGGCGGTCGCAGGCTTCGTAAAGCTCTTCGTCACCGATCATGCCGACCCAGTTACGCATCATTGTGAAGTTCATATCGGCATGATAGGCCACCGCGATATCGTATTCGCGACCGCGATAGTTCAGGTTCGACTCACTGAAACCCCAGTTTCCGCCGCGACCGATAAAACGACGTCCGTTAATGAAGAGGCTCAGGATACGGTTATCTTCATTAAACGTCATCTGACGGATGCCGGCCTTGAAGTCGCGTGTATCGGATATCTTATCGCCGACTTTGAACGTGAAGTTTGCGTCGTAAAGATTCGGAGCGCCGTACCCTTTCGGCCACCACAGACGCGGATGTCGGATGTTCAACTGCGGATAAGCTGCCGCGTCGAAAACGACTGTTTTTTCTTCGCCCGCGGCCAGCTCGACCGGCTGCTCAAACGTGATCTCGCCGATTTTTCCTTCAAGCGTGCCCTGCACGGTTTTCGTGTCCCAGTTCCGGACGATGATGCCGGCCGTCAGCTTGGCCGAGGTCGTATCGGGCAGAGGAAGCACCGAGCGTACGAACGGATCGGCCACGGTAACATGCCCTGTGGTTGTGAGCGATACGTCGTTCCATATTCCGATATTGCGTCCGCGCATGGTCGGAATCCAGTCCCATCCGATCGTTGCATGGAACGTCGGATTATCGGCGCCGAGAATGCCTCCGTTAAAGTCGGTGCTCTGGCGGTTTTTCTCCTTGATGGCGCCGATATGCGCATTCTTTACGATCTCGACCGCAACCACGTTCTTCCCCGCAACGACAAGGTCGGTCACGTCGAACTTGCCCCGCATGAAAGCGCCCTCGATGCGGCCCAGTTTGTGGCCGTTCAGATACACGTCGGCTTTCCAGTTGATACCGTCGAAATTGAGGAACAGACGATCCTGTTTGAAGTTTTCGGGGAGCTCGAACTCGTCGCGATACCAGAAGTTGGAGTAGAAGAACGACTCGGAGATATGCAACTGGTTATCGGCATAATTCGGTTCGGCTATGGCGCCGGCGTTTTTGAAGCTGCTCAACACCGTTCCCGGAACGGTGGCAACGAGCCAGTTCTCCAGTTGGTAGTTGGGGGTCGAAATCTCTTCGCCCGTAGCCGTCACTTCCGATGCGCGGCGAATCATCCAGCTTCCGCCCGAGAGGGACATCCGTCCGTCCGCTACGGCCGGTCTTTCGACAGGGTAGGGCACCAGTCCTCCTACTCCCATCACTTCCATCTCGCTCAGGATATAGCGGTTTCCGGCCGATGCTTCCTGCATCAGCACACGCACGTAACGTCCTTTATATTTTTTATCGAGGGCGATCTCGTCCGTCAGTGTCTCGCCGCCGGGAAGCTCGGCCACATCGTCCCATTGCAGGGCATTGTCGGATACCTGCACTTTGCCGCGAACGGCTTTGTTGACCCAGCGTAATACGACTTTATCGAACTCGGAACGGCTTCCCAGATCGACATACAACCATTCTTCGCCGGCAGAAGCGCTCATCCATGCGCTGTTGAAAAACTTCGAGGGTTTCATTTCCACCAGGCCCTCGGCATCATAGAAATTCGCCTCTGTAAACACCCAGCTATGAGCGCCGGCCATTTTCAGCGTCACCCGATAATAAGAGTTGTCGGCTTCCTGCTTGAAGATGATCGTTTCGTTCAGCTTTCGTACCGACATATCGACCTGCTCCGTCTGCTTGTTCGGGTCGGTTACCGGCACACGGTACGATACGGCTTCGCCCGGCAGGTTGCTTCCGCTCAGGCGACCCACCTCGGCCCACTCCTTTCCATCGGCCGATGTGAGGCAAACGATCTCATAGCCTCCCCGGGCCACTTTGTCGTCATACACAAGCGTTCCTACGAGCGAAAGTTTGCCGACCTTCGCGCTGTAATTCGCCAGTGAGAACTGAAAGTACGTATCGTCACCCATAAAAGTGTTTCTGGAATACGGGCCTTCATCGACCATCCATTCACGTTCGCGACGCGGCACGTCGCCTTCGGGCGTGGAGAGATTCAGGTATTGCGGCTGCTTGTCGGTCACGATGCCATCCGTCGCAAGTTGCGCCGTGAGGTTGTAGTCGTAGCCGGAAGAAGCGAAAGCCGCTCTGCGAAGGGCAATATTGCGATAGGTCATATAATCCGGCGAGAGAGAAGGAGAAAAATCTTCCTTCGGATGGCCGGGATATTGCCCTATCCCGCGTGTATAATAGTCCGACCGCTCGAACGATTCACTGCTTACTTTCGTTTCTTTACATCCGCAAAGAAACACCGAGGCCGCGATGGCCGTACAAAAAGAAAAGATCCCTACGGCTCTTTTCCGTTCTTTCCATTTCTTCATGATTTATTTTGATTGTAATTTGTTATATTTTCGTTTCGTGTAATTTTCATCTCAAGATGCTGTGTTTGTCCGGTTGAAAAAGATATCCGCAAAAAGGTGGTTCATACCATCCGGTTTTGTATCGTTTGATGCGGTTAAACGCCTTATTTTATTCGTTTGACCGGCGCTACGCTCGTCAGATCGACGGTAACGGTAACTGCGAGTTGCTCGATATGAAGCTGTAACCGGTTTTTTCCCAATTTCCGGATGACGCCCGAAACATGCCGCATGGCACCGTTCAAAATCTCCACCTCTTCACCTACAGAAAGCACATGGTTGGCAGCCTGTTCCAAAAACGAATGGATGGCATCGATCTCCTCCTGACGGATAATGGCCGGCTTCCCACAATAATAGACGATTCGAACGACACCATAGACTTTCAGCAGCGACATGATCTGCGCCTCCGAACATTTCACGAAAACATACGACGAAAAAAGCGGCTTGTCGACCATCTTCACCCGATCCGACCAGACTTGCGGAGAGCGATGCAACGGCAAATAACGTTCCACACCCATGGCTTTGAGCCGTTCGTCCACTTTCTTCTCCGCACGCGGCGAAGTGTAGAGGACATACCAGTTTGTATTCGTTTCTGCGGTCATATCGTTTATTTTTCGTGTTTCGAGAGGTAATAATACGTTTGGCGCGAAGGCGGACTTTCCATCCGGTAACGGTTCGAGGCGGTAACGCAAAACGTAAACTCTTCTTCCGCTTGCGGATCGATGTTCAGATACCATTCTCTCTCGCGGATACCGGTTACCAGAATCGATTGCGCTTTCGTCATATCGATGGAGTCGGATTGCGAATAGTAAATCGTATAGGTACACTCGTCCGGGTCCTTTCCTTTCCACGATAGCCTGAGCCGTCCCCGTTCACGTACGACGTGTACTTCCTGCGGGGCGCAGGGCGCAGAAGCTCTCTTGTTCATCCAGACTAACGGCGGCAACTGCGCGGGATATTTGAAAAAACGATTTCTCAATTCGTTATACAGCCCTTTTTCATTGTCAATCACAAACTGTGTCCGGAAAAAGGCGCAACCCTTCACGCCTTGACGGCGTACGTAATTGATCTGATCGGTAATTTCAGAAAGATTCCAATTGCCTTCTTTTTTACTCAGGCGATAGGCTCCCAACCCGGCCACCATATTGCGCTGACCGGAATGTTCCAGCCAGTTTCTGACAAACGGATAAAAATCGTTTTGTCGGTAATACATCATGGGGACGATCATGTCCTGTTTACCGGCTTGTAACCATGCTTTCGGATCTTGATACGCGTCTTCATAAGCCGTCCAGCGGGCGTTCGTTCCCGGTTTCTTGTTGTATTTTCCGAGTGGTGAGCTGCTTACCTGTACCCAGGGTTTCGTCTGCTTTACCCAGTCATGAATACGGGATATCATCCGATTGATGTTATCACGTCTCCAATTGTCGAGACGCTGCCCCTTTCCGTATTTTTGATACGTTTTTTTGTCCGGAAAGGATTGTGCCTCCTCCGGATAACGGATATAATCGAACTGAATACCGTCGATATCGTAATTTTTCACGACCTCTTTGACTAAGGATAGCAGATAATCGGATGTTCCGGGATGACCGGGGTTCAGGTACCAGTCACCACGATGTTGCAAACACAACTCCGGGTGGCGTTTGACCACCGATGTTCTTCCCTGTTCCTTCACGACCTTAGCCGAACCGACGGGGAAGGTTACGAAGAAAGCGTGACATTCCATGCCTCGTTTGTGACATTCGTCAATCACGAATGCGAGGGGATCATATCCCGGCCACTTTCCGTATTGCCCGCTAAAAACGGCCGATATCGGTTCGATTTGTGAACGGTAAATAACGTCGCCTCGCAGTCGGGTTTGTACGAAAACGGTATTGAAGTTTGCTTTTTGCAGACGATCCAAGATCGTTCGCAGCTCTTGCTTCTGCCGGTTTCGCTCGGCTTCGTTTGTTGCCGGACGGGTCGGCCAGTCCAGCCCGTAAATCGTCGTCAGCCATACGGCACGGATTTCGTGCTTGGGATGGTCGTAATCTGCGGCCGGCAAACGGCCGGCCCAGATACACAACCACAGTATCGCGACGATTTTTCTCATCTTCTTTTATTTCCGGATAAACATCAAGGCCTCAACGGGGATATCGGTCGTGATAAAATCAGCACCGGCATCGATCATCTCCCGCATCAGCGTCGTATCGTTCACTGTCCAGATATTGATTCCCAACCCCTGACGTTTGGCTTCTTTAAACCATTGCGGATTTTTGCGCATCACCTCGTAATGATAATCGAGACCGGCAAAGCCTTCCTGTTTCAACTGTTCGGGTGATAATTCGCCGTTCAGATAATATACATCGGCTTCGGGTGCCAAACGGATAAACTCGCGTGCCGCATCGAGATTGAATGAAATATAATCCGTACGATGTTGCAACTTTTTTTCTTTCACCAACTCGGTAATCATTTGTGCCGCCAAACGGTTGCGTTGGGGCGTGGCATGCGGTTTCAGTTCAAGGATCAAACGGATGCGCTTCGTACGTCGGGCGGCTTCCAGATATTCGCGCAGCGTAGGGATTTTTTCTCCATTGGCCAGCGCGATTCGCTGAATCGCCGCGTAATTCGTCTCCTGTATCTTCATTTCCTTGATTGTCATATCATGGAAAACAACGGGTACACTGTCAGCCGTCAGATGTACGTCGAATTCTGCTCCGTAAACTCCGATATCTTCTGCATTCTCAAGGGACACGATGGAATTTTCGGCAGCCCCTTTAGACTGCCAAAAACCACGGTGCGCAATGATTCGAACCCTTTTTGTAAGTATTTCGGGCTCGTCTACATGCGAACAACTTGTAAAAAAAATGCAGAAAGATACGATTCCTGCTAATATACTCATATCGCTCTGTATACTATCGGCTCATCAAATAACGTTCTGCCTCGATGGCTGCCTTACAGCCGCTCGCGGCAGCCGTAACGGCCTGTCTGTAATGAGGGTCGGCCACGTCGCCGGCTGCAAACACTCCGGGAACCGTCGTTCGAGGCGTACCGGCTTCGGTTTGGATATATCCCGTTTCGTCCGTAGCGAGCCACGGTTTGAAGATATTCGAGTTAGGGGTATGTCCGATGGCTAAGAAGAAGCCGTCGATGGCGATGTCGACCATTTCTTCGTCCGGCTCACCTTTGCGTTTCACCAGATGAGCGCCTTCTACTCCATTTTCGCCAAAGAGTCCCACCGTGTTATGCTCGAACAGCACCTGAATATTCGGGGTGTTCATCACGCGTTCCTGCATCACTTTCGAAGCGCGCAGGAAAGGCTTCCGCACAATCAGGTATACTTGTGAGGCCAGTCCGGAAAGGTACAGCGCTTCTTCGCATGCCGTATCGCCTCCGCCCACGACGGCTACTTTCTTCTTGCGGTAGAAGAAGCCGTCGCATGTGGCACATGCCGAAACTCCCATACCCGAATATTTCTGTTCGTCGGGCAAGCCCAGATACTTGGCCGATGCACCGGTGGCGATGATCAATGATTCGGCTTCAATCACTTTTTCGCCGTCGATGGTAATTTTATACGGCGCGGCCGATAAATCTGCGGCCGTAGCGATTCCCTGACGCACATCGGCACCGAAGCGTACCGCCTGTTTTTTCATGTCTTCCATCATCTCCGTGCCGGTCACACCGTCAGGATAGCCGGGGAAGTTCTCCACTTCAGTGGTGGTAGTCAACTGGCCGCCGGGCTGAATACCTTCGTACAATACCGGGGCTAAATTAGCTCGCGAAGCATAAATGGCAGCCGTGTACCCTGCCGGTCCCGAGCCGATAATCAAACAACGGACTTTCTCGTTTGTCATATTCTTAACTGTTTGTTTTGTTTTTGGTTTTTATTCTTATCGTAAATCTATTTCTGTTACTCCCGGGTAATCGGCCGGATTGAATCGGAAGACATGTTCCGGTGGATTAATACCCGTCTGCATCTTGCGGATGCGGATTACGCTGCGCGCACCGTTTTTCAGGATTACCGTCAGACGCGTCGGCAATGAGGTGGCGCGTTCGATCTGTACTTCGACTTTCGCCACGTCGCTGTTTTTTTTCGAGGTCAGCATCACGTCGTCGGCTGTTTTTCCGTTATCCGATGTACTTTGACCGATGTAGGAGAGCGTGAAGCCTTTCTTGTACGTGCGGAGCAGGGTCATCGGATTCGTAAATTCCAACTCGTCGCCTGTGGGGTTCGACAAGTTGACCTCATCGGTTCGAACGACATATGTCCATTGTGTCGCACCGTCGTACCACGTCCGTGTATCGGGCGTAATCAGTACGAACTTTTCTCCTTTCATTTGTATGGTGCCTTCGAAGCTTTCGGAAACACCTTGCTTTTCGTGGCGGATATTTGCCGCAAACGAGGCTTTCAGTCCATTCGACCTTTCGTACGTTGTGGCGGCTTTATCCAAAATCGTTTCGGCCTTTTGTCCGGCGAGAACTGTTGCTGCCGACAACCATACTATACATATATATAAGATTTGTTTCATGATTTCAATGCGTTTAATTTCTGTTCCAACGAATATTCGTCCTGTATCAATACCTGACGCGCCTTGCTTCCTTCGTAGGGGCCGACGATACCGGCGGCTTCGAGTTGATCCATCAGTCGTCCAGCACGGTTATACCCGATCGAAAATTTACGTTGAATCAACGACGTAGAACCTTGTTGCTGGATGACGATGAGACGGGCCGCTTCGTCGAAGAGCGGGTCGCGGTCGGACAGGTCAACGCCCGATGCTTTGTTGTCTTCGCCTTCCGGTACATATTCCGGCAACTCAAAGGCTGTCGGATAGCCGGCCTGCTGACCGATGTAGGATGCCATGGCTTCCACTTCGGGCGTGTCGACAAAAGCGCATTGCACGCGGGTCATGTCGCTACCCTGCGAAAAGAGCAGGTCGCCGCGTCCGATCAGCTGATTGGCTCCGGGCGAGTCGAGAATGGTACGCGAGTCGATCATCGAAGAGACCCGGAAGGCCACGCGCACGGGAAAGTTCGCTTTAATCGTTCCCGTGATGATGTTAGTCGACGGACGTTGCGTGGCGATAATCATGTGAATCCCTACGGCGCGCGCTTTCTGGGCGATTCGTGCGATCGGCATTTCGATATCGCGTCCGGCCGTCATGATCAGGTCGCCGAATTCATCGATGATGACCACGATGTAGGACATGTATTTATGTCCTTTCTCGGGGTTGAGCCGACGGCTGATAAACTTCTCATTATAATCTTTGATGTTACGGACGTGTGCTTTCGTCAGCAGCTCATAGCGGTTATCCATCTCCTTACAGAGCGAATTGAGCGTATGTACCACCTTCGTAAAATCGGTGATGATGGCTTTCTCTTCGTCGGGTAGCTTGGCCAGATAATGACGTTCGATTTCGGCGTAGATACTAAATTCGACCATTTTGGGGTCGACGAGTACGAATTTCAGCTCGGCGGGATGTTTCTTGTACAGTAACGAGGTGATGATGGCATTGAGTCCGACGGATTTTCCCTGTCCCGTAGCACCGGCCATCAGCAGGTGAGGGGCTTTGCAGAGGTCGAACATAAAGACGTCGTTCGTGATAGTGCGACCCAGCGCCACCGGAAGATCGTATTTGCTTTCGATAAATTTGCGCGAACTGATGACGGACTGCATCGAAACGATCTGCGGGTCTTTGTTGGGTACCTCGATGCCGATCGTTCCCTTACCGGGCATCGGAGCGATGATGCGGATGCCGAGTGCGGCAAGGCTCAGGGCGATATCGTCTTCGAGATTACGAATCTTCGAGATTCTGACCCCTTGCGCCGGCACGACTTCGTAGAGCGTGATGGTCGGTCCGACGGTCGCTTTAATCGACAAGATGCTGATGCCGAAGTTTTCGAGCGTCTGTTTGATGCGTCGCTGGTTATCGGTCTGCTCCGCCATGTCGACCGGTTTCTCGGCCTGCTCGTATTTTTTCAGCAGGTCGAGCGTCGGGAAACGATAGCTCGATAAGTCGAGGCGCGGATCGTAATCGCCCATGGTCGAATCGTCGTAGGGCTCTTCGTCTTTGGGCACTTCGATGGTAAACTCCGATTCTCCGTTCACAATTTTGTCGCCTTCGGCTATCGGTATGATTTGCGGCTCGTCGTCAAAATCTGCTGTTCGGTACGGATCGTCATCGTATGTTGCCTTTGTGCCGAGGTCATCCTCTTCAGAGGTGTGTGCCTCCGTCGTATCAGGTTCTTCGTCTTGACCGGTTTCTACCGTATCCGGATTATCTTCTGTCTGTGGTTGCTTCGTGCGTCTATTCAGGTTCCACGAGAAAGCAAACATCTTTTGCAGCCACGGCATCACGCGTTTGCTGGCGAAAACGGCGATGGTGAGGAATGAGACGATCAGCAGCAGCACGGTGCCCGGTATGCCGATATTGCGAATCAGGACTTCGGACAGTTCATACCCGTGACGCCCGCCTAAATAGAGAAACGAGTCTTCGTATCCTTTCAGGAAAACGAAGGACAGAAAGAGCGAACTCCAGACGAGCATCGAACTGCATAAGAGGAAGCGCTTCATGAGCGACATCCGGCAAACGCCCATCAGATAGACGCCTAATGACCCGAAAAAGTAGAGCAGAAAGAATGACGCCACTCCAAACCAGCGGTTCATAATCAAGTCGGCAATCAAAGCTCCTCGCACGCCTGCCCAGTTTTCAACGCTTCCGCGATTGGTCAACAAGTCTTTTAACGGCACATTTTCGATGGCGCTTTGATCGGCTCCACCGGTGAAAAAGAATGAAGTCATAGCGATACCTACATACGTCACCGCAAAACAGATCGCCAGCCCTGCAAGAAAACGCAAGCGTTCGCTTGTGAAGAAGACGCTCAGCGATCCCCATATATTATCATTGTTCGCTTCTTGCGAACGTTTCTTTTTTACCGTCTTTTTTGCCATCTTTTATCGCTCATTTCCTCCCCCTTAGAGAGCACAGGACGAAATCATTCAGCGGGCAAAGATAGCGATATTTCTCTAATAATTCAAGCCGCAGGAACGACCTGACCGGCAACACGCGAGATATGCTCTAAGCATGAAGAAAACACGCGAAGCGTTGTATTCTTATACAACTTTCTTTTTATCTTTGCATCGTGAGAAAGATAGTAGCATACAAAACGTATTTTGGAGACTTTATCCAAAAGTTATCCGATAAGGAACGGGGTAAGGTTTTACGCGCTTTGGATATGTTCAAGATAAAAGAGAGGATTCCGAGTCATTACATAAAACACATGCGAGACGGTATCTATGAATTTCGAGTAAATTATGGACACAATGAATTCAGAATTTTCTTTATATATGAAAGGAATACGCTCGTGATCTTGTTTAACTGCTTTAGAAAGAAAACGCAGCAAACACCCGATCATGAGCTGAAGAAAGCATTGAAATTAAAAAAAGAATATGATGAAACTAAAAGAAATAAGTAAAGACTTGTACGATGTCGATGCGTTGCTTGATGAAGCATTGGGCAAGGAAGGTACTGCCGAACGTGAGAGAAACAGAGAAAAAGCGTGGGAAGAATACAATGCCCGGATACTGCTCGATGCCCGCAAGAATGCGAAACTCACGCAAGAAGAACTTGCCCGGCGCATAGGTGCAGATAAAAGTTATATCTCAAGAATTGAACGCGGACTGACTGTTCCTACCGTATCGACGCTGTATCGTATAGCTGCTGCAATGGGGCTTACGGTAGAGTTGCGTCCCCTGTAGTAGTGTCCTCGTTTCGATTCATGCCGTTGCTGCGTAACAACGGGTATAAAACAGCTGTTTGAACGCCGGATACTCAGTTTCCGGGTCTTGTAACAACAAAATTGAGGATTGTGATGTCTGGTTGTCGTGTTTTTCTGCTGCTTCAAATACTTTTCGTCCGTCTTTATGGTACGGAAATTGAAAATTATCCCGTACATTTGTGCGTTTTTTTAAAAAGAAATAAGTTTTAGAATATGTATAGAACGAGAACTTGCGGCGAATTGCGCCTGTGCGACGAAGGGCAAAACGTGACACTGGCCGGGTGGGTACAACGAACACGGAAAATGGGTGGCATGACCTTTGTCGACCTGCGCGACCGGTACGGCATCACGCAGCTGGTATTTAACGAAGAAGTAAATGCAACGCTTTGTGAGCAGGCGAATAAGATCGGGCGCGAATACGTTATTCAGGTCACCGGCACGGTTAAAGAACGTTCGAGCAAGAACGCCAATATTCCGACGGGCGAGATCGAGTTGATCGTTTCCGAACTGAACATCCTGAATGCGGCCATGACTCCGCCCTTCACTATCGAAGACGAGACGGACGGCGGCGATGACTTGCGGATGAAATACCGGTATCTGGATTTGCGCCGGAACATCGTCCGTAAAAATCTTGAACTGCGTCATCGCATGGCATTCGAAGTACGTCGATACCTCGATAACGAGCGTTTCCTCGAAGTGGAAACACCGGTATTGGTTAATTCCACCCCCGAAGGAGCACGGGATTTCGTGGTTCCTTCGCGCATGAATCCGGGACAGTTCTATGCGCTGCCGCAATCGCCCCAAACACTGAAACAGCTGCTGATGGTTTCGGGCTTCGACCGTTATTTTCAGATCGTGAAATGTTTCCGCGACGAAGATTTACGTGCCGACCGTCAGCCGGAATTTACGCAGATCGACTGCGAAATGAGTTTCGTGGAGCAGGATGACGTGCTGAACGTCTTCGAAGGACTGACGAAACATCTTTTTAAGACGTTGCTCGATACAACGTTCGACGCTCCCTTCGCGCGTATGACGTGGCACGATGCCATGAAATATTACGGATCGGACAAACCCGACGTGCGCTTCGGTATGAAGTTCGTCGAACTGACCGAGATGCTCCAAGGCGCAGGTTTTCCGGTATTCGATAGCGCGGCATACATCGGCGGTATCTGTGCGCAGGGAGCGGCAAGCTACACCCGCAAACAACTGGACGGATTGACCGAATTCGTTAAAAAGCCCCAGATTGGAGCCAAAGGACTCGTTTACGCTCGTGTGGAAGCCGACGGTAACGTCAAGTCGAGCGTCGACAAATTCTATTCGCAGGAGAAACTGCAGGAACTCAAAGCCGCTTTTGGAGCCCAACCGGGCGATTTGCTGCTCATTCTTTGCGGAGACGAGGTGAACAAGACGCGTAAACAACTCTGCGAACTGCGTCTGGAGATGGGTAACCAACTTGGATTGCGCGACAAAAATAAATTCGAGTGCCTCTGGATTGTCGATTTCCCGCTGCTCGAATGGAGCGAAGAAGATCAGCGCTTCTATGCCGTGCATCATCCTTTTACCTCGCCCAAGCCCGAAGATATTCCTTTGCTCGAAGGAGATCCGAAGGTCGTTCGCGCCAACGCGTACGACTTGGTCATCAACGGCGTCGAAGTCGGCGGCGGATCGATTCGTATCTACGACAGTCAGCTGCAAGACAAGATGTTCAACATACTTGGCTTTACGAAAGAACGGGCGCAGGAGCAGTTTGGTTTCCTGATGAACGCTTTTAAATACGGTGCACCGCCGCACGGCGGTATCGCTTTCGGATTAGACCGGATGGTGTCTATCTTCGCCGGACTCGATTCGATCCGCGACTGCATGGCGTTCCCGAAAAACAATTCCGGACGCGACGTGATGCTCGATGCACCCTCGGTTTTGGAGGAAAATCAGTTGAAAGAGTTGCATCTGGAAATCGATCAAGCGATTGAGGGAAAACAATAAAAAAACTATACGCATGTTACGTATCAGAGACATCTTGCACGAAATCGAACGCCACGCGCCGCTGTGGTTGCAGGAATCGTTCGACAATTCAGGCGTTCAGGTGGGCGATGTCGATCAGCCGGCACAAGGTGCGCTTCTCTGTCTGGATGTAACCGAAGCAGTGATCGACGAAGCGATCGAACGCGGATGCAATCTGATCATTGCGCATCATCCGATCGCCTTTAAGCCTTTCAAGTCGCTGACGGGGGCGAATTATGTGCAGCGTTGCATCATGAAAGCCTGCAAAAACGATCTTGTGATCTACGCTGCGCATACGAATCTGGACAATGCGACAAACGGAGTCAGTTTCAAGCTGGCCGAATACCTCGGTTTGCACGACGTTCGCATCCTCAGCCCGCAACAAGGCGTCCTGCTGAAGCTGGCTACTTTCGTGCCCGAAGCTCAAGCCGAGGCTGTACGCGCGGCGCTCTTCGAGGCCGGAGCAGGCCATATCGGCGCTTACGACGCATGCAGCTTCAACATCCGGGGCGAGGGGAGTTTCCGTGCTTCGGAAGGATGTCAGCCATTCGTCGGAAATGTCGGTACACTCCATCGCGAACCGGAAATCCGCATCGAAACCATCCTGCCCAAGCATCTGAAAAGCGCAGTGCTGCGCGCGCTGCTCGCCGCTCATCCTTACGAAGAACCGGCTTTCGACTTCTATCCGCTCGAAAACGCATGGAATCAAGCCGGATCGGGCGTCGTGGGCACATTGCTCGAAGAAGCGGACGAACGCGTGTTTTTGCGACGCATCAAAGAGACGCTCCGTCTCGACTCGCTGCGTCACTCCTGTCTTACCGGGAAAAAAATCCGGAAGGTGGCGCTCTGCGGAGGAAGCGGCGCTTTTCTTATTCCCGAAGCGATCGCCGCCGGAGCCGATGTCTTTATCACCGGCGAGGCGAAATACAACGATTTTTTTGACGTGGAAGACCGCATCCTGCTGGCTGTCATCGGACACTACGAAAGCGAGATATGCACAAAACATATCTTTCATGACATCATATCAAAAAAATTTCCTACCTTTGCCGTGCAATTTTCGACAATAAATTCAAATCCGGTAAATTATATATAGAGCACATGGCGACAAAGAAAGAAGAAACGGTAAAAAAGAAAGAAACAACGGCTAAAAAAGAACCTGCCAAAAAGAAGGCAACAACTCAAAAGTCGGTGGTAGCTGCAAAAGAAAAAGAAAAGACAGTAAAAAAGAAATCCGCTCCGGAAGTGAAAGAAGCGGAAGCGCAACCCGTCGTTGCTCAGGCCGAAGAAATACAAGACGAAACCCCGACTCTCGTCGTAGAAAATAATACCCAGAACGAGGAGGAGAAAGAGTATACGGTAGAAGAACGGTTATGTTCGCTCTATCAGATGCAAACCATTATGACGGAGATCGACAAGATCAAGACTCTCCGTGGTGAATTGCCGCTCGAAGTGCAGGATTTGGAAGACGAAATTGCCGGACTCGAAACACGGCTTCAAAACTACCAAACCGATATCGAGAAGAATAAGACGAACGTGATCGCTCAGAAGAATAAAATTTCCGAGTCGAAAGAACTGATGGAAAAATATAAGTCGCAATTGGATAATGTACGTAACAACCGAGAATTTGATAATCTCTCGAAAGAAATAGAGTATCAAGGGTTGGAGGTAGAATTTGCAGAGAAAAAAATCAGGGAGCTGAATGCAGCAGTCGACGTCAAGAAGCAGGAGGTTAAGCAATGTAAAGAAGTACTCGAAGGGCGGAAAGGCGATTTGGATATGAAGAAGAGCGAGTTGGACGAGATCATCTCCGAAACGCGTCAGGAAGAAGAGAAGCTCCGTAACAGAGCCAAGAAACTGGAAGAAACGATCGAATCCCGTCTGATGATGGCTTTCAGACGCATTCGCAAAGGAGCACGCAACGGGTTGGCCGTGGTCGGTATCGAGCGCGATGCGTGTGGAGGTTGCTTCAATAAGATTCCGCCTCAGAAACAAATGGATATTAAGCTGCGCAAAAAAATCATCGTTTGTGAATATTGCGGCCGTATTATGATCGATCCGGCGTTGGCCGAAGAGAATAAACTTTAATTTTTTTTTATTTAGAAATCGTTTTTAGCAGGGGTATCGGCATGTTTGTCCATATCCCTGCTTTTTTATTTTCCTACTATGCTCCGAGCCATTCGCAAATACATCGAACAGTATGATCTGCTTCAACCTGCTGCTCCCGTCATCGTGGGACTTAGCGGAGGAGCGGACTCCGTCGCCCTGATTCACGTGTTGAACCGGCTGAACTACCGATGTGTCGCCGCTCATTGTAACTTTCATCTGCGCGGAGCGGAAGCCGACCGCGACGAAACATTTGCCCGACAAATAGCCGAATCGCTGCAAATTCCGTTCGAAAAGAAAGATTTCGACACCGTCGGATATGCTGAATCACACGGAGTGTCCATCGAGATGGCCGCACGAGAATTGCGCTACCAATGGTTTGAAATGCTCCGCACGGCTTACCATGCTCAGGCCATCGCGGTTGCTCATCATCAGGACGACAGCATCGAAACCGTACTCATGAACCTGATCCGGGGAACCGGTATCGGCGGACTGCATGGTATCCGACCGAAAAATGGGTTTATCGTCCGGCCGCTGATGGCCGTCAACCGCTCCCGGATCGAAGCATGGCTGGAAGAGGAAAAGCTCACGTTTCGGCAAGATAGCACGAACTTCTCCGACGCATATACCCGTAACGTTATTCGTCGGCAGCTTCTTCCGCTGATGGAGAAAATCAACCCGTCCGTGCGGGAGGCAGTCCTCCGAACAAGCAAACATTTGTCCGATATCGAACTCATTTATCGGTCAACCATCGAAAAAGAACGAGCCCGCTTGCTTGACGATCAAGAACGTATCTCTATCAGCGCCCTGTTGGAGTCGGCAGCCCCCCAAACTGTCCTTTACGAACTGATTAAGCCTTACGGTTTCACTCGGATATTGAGCGAAACGGTTTTCAATAGCCTTCAGGGCGAATCAGGCAGGACGTTTTCTGCTCCCGATGCGGGTTATCACATACTAAAAGACAGAAACCATCTGATCTTGTACAGAACACACGAAAGAGACAATACAATATATCCGGTCGAAGTCGAGGGCATTCTCGGTACGCCCATCAACCTCCGTACCGAAGTATGCGCCATCGATTCTTCCTTTATTATCAATAAACATCCTCATGTAGCCACTTTCGACCGCGATAAGTTAACCCTCCCGTTGACTTTACGCACGTGGCGGCCGGGCGATTCGTTCGTACCCTTCGGGATGAACGGGCGTCAAAAACTGAGCGACTACTTTTCTGATCATAAATTCAACCGCCTGCGAAAAGAACAGACGTGGCTGCTTTGTTCGGGTGAAGAGATTGTATGGATTGTCGGCGAACGTACGGATCATCGTTATCGCGTCGAAACCGCCACTAAAAATGTGCTGATTGCAACTGTTTTTTGAGAGAAAAATTTGTTGTTCGTAAAAAAATACCTACATTTGCGCCGTCTTCATACGATATATTGAATAATGTAATATATCGGGGTAAAGACAAACAATCCAGACTACATAAATTTTGACTGATTATTAACAAAAGCAAAGAAGGTATCGAAGGCTTTCGTGCGTCATAGGCTTATCAACCTTCCGGAATGCCGATACCTATTTGCTCTATTTACATCATATGCAAAAATACAATATTCTTGAACTCACGGAAAAAGAACTTCCCGAATTGCAGCAGATCGCAAGCGATCTGGGAATTAAAAAGATGAAATCTCTCGAAAAGCAGGATTTGATCTACAAGATTCTTGACGAGCAGGCTGTTTCATTAGCCGGTATCCAGATGGAAAAAGAAAAAGAGAAAGAAGCTCGCAAATCGGAACAAAAAGCCAAGCGGGCCGCAGCACGTAAAAGTCAGACAGCCGATAAAGCAGCTGCTAAAACGACTGCCAAGAAACCTGCGGAGACCGGAGAAGAAGTGAAACCTCGCAGACCGGGACGACCGCCTAAAAATCCCGTTGCAGAAGCCTCACCTGTTCGTGAGAACGATGAAAAGAACACGGTCGAAAAGCCTCGAAGACCAGGGCGTCCGCCTAAAAAAGCAACTCAGGAACCGGTAGAAGAGAAATTGCAGGCTCCGAACGAAACGTCACAAACCGTACTGCCGTCCTCAGTCATAGCGTCTCTTCCGGACACTTTACCTTCTGCCGAAACAGTGAATGAACCCGTAACGGTACCGGCAGAAACAGTGACTCACACTACTTCTGCCCATGCCGATGCCGTATCCGAAACGGTTACCCAGCCAGCCGAAACGGAAAATAAAGAAAAAACAGAACCGCAGCCCGGAGAAGGCCCCAAGCGACTGATTTTTAAACATGCGAGCGATACACCTTCAGTGCTCGATCAGGTGTTACCGATGCAGCCGCCTGCTCCGCAGCGCGAAAAGCAACCGAACGAGGTGAAGAACAGGCCACAAAACAATAATAGACCGCAAAACAACAATCCGAATCAACGCAATACTCCGGCCAATAATGTGCCGGTGTACGATTTCGATGGAATCCTGACAGGAACGGGAGTATTGGAAATCATTCAGGACGGATACGGATTTTTGCGCTCGTCGGATTATAATTATCTGACTTCGCCGGACGATATATATGTGTCGCAATCCCAAATCAAATTGTTTGGACTGAAAACGGGAGACATCGTGGAAGGGCCTATCCGTCCGCCGAGAGAAGGCGAAAAATATTTCCCTCTGGTGAAAGTCGACAAAATCAACGGACGCTCACCCGAAGAAGTGCGTGATCGCGTACCTTTCGATCATTTGACTCCGTTGTTCCCGGACGAGAAATTTATGCTGACTGCCCGTCGGTCGCCGAAAGTGTTTGATCATATTGCGGTACGTGTGGTCGATTTATTCTCGCCGATCGGAAAGGGACAGCGCGGTTTGATCGTCGCCCAGCCGAAAACGGGTAAGACGATGCTCTTGAAAGATATTGCGAATGCGATTGCAGCCAATCACCCCGAAGTATACATGATTATTCTGCTGATCGACGAACGTCCGGAAGAAGTAACCGATATGGCGCGCAGTGTAGACGCCGAAGTGATCGCTTCTACGTTCGACGAACCGGCTGAACGCCATGTAAAAATTGCCGACATCGTATTGAACAAGGCTAAACGAATGGTCGAATGCGGGCATGACGTAGTTATTCTTCTCGACTCTATCACCCGTCTGGCACGTGCGTACAACACGGTTCAGCCGGCTTCCGGAAAAGTACTTTCGGGAGGGGTGGACGCGAATGCGCTGCAAAAACCGAAACGTTTCTTCGGCGCAGCCCGTAACATCGAAAACGGCGGAAGCCTCACGATTCTGGCTACGGCATTGACCGAGACAGGCTCGAAGATGGACGATGTGATTTTCGAAGAATTTAAAGGTACGGGTAACATGGAGTTGCAGTTAGACCGGAAACTTTCGAATAAACGGGTATATCCGGCTGTCGATATCATTGCATCGAGCACGCGCCGCGACGATTTGTTGCAGGACGATAGTACCATCAACCGTATGTGGGTATTGCGTAAATACTTGTCGGACATGAATTCGATCGAAGCGATGGAGTTTGTAAAGAAACAAATGGAAAATACGTTCGATAATATGGAGTTTCTAGCTTCGATGAACGGATAAACGATTATCCGGTCAAATAAAAAGCTGGGCTGTCCGAAGGTCAAATACCCAACGGATAGCCCGCTTTGTTTTGAATACGCGCTCAAGCAGCATGATCAATTTAGGAGATAAAAGGATTCTTTGAATGAGTGAAAGGGAGATACCGAAAAATACGTTCGAACGGAAGTTGCACGAGAGAAGAAAAAGGCTTACCTTTGCCTCGAAGTTGTAATGATTTCAATTTAGTATCACATAAAAAAACAGATTAAATTATGGAACCGATTATTAATTCGCAAATTCCTGAATTTAAAGTTCAGGCATTCCACAATGGAGAGTTTAAAACCGTATCGAACAAGGATCTTGAAGGAAAATGGGCTATTTTCTTCTTCTATCCGGCCGATTTTACATTCGTTTGCCCCACAGAGCTCGTCGATATGGCTGAGCATTACGATAAATTCAAAGCGATGGGGGTAGAGATTTATTCCGTGAGCACCGATACGCACTTCGTTCATAAAGCATGGCACGACGCTTCGGAGAGCATTCGCCAAATCAAGTATCCGATGCTTGCCGACCCGACAGGATTGCTTTCGCGCGCTTTCGGTGTGATGATCGAAGAGTCCGGTGTTGCTTATCGCGGAACGTTTGTAGTAAATCCCGAAGGCAAGGTGAAAGTCGCTGAGATTCACGATAACGGTATCGGACGTAATGCCGACGAATTGCTTCGTAAAGTTGAAGCAGCTCAATTCGTTGCTGAAAACGACGGCGAAGTATGCCCGGCAAAATGGAAAAAAGGGGCATCTACCCTCAAACCCAGCATAGACTTGGTTGGTAAGATTTAAACTGTATATTTGCCGGTGTGCTCTCTAAACGTCTACGGAAAAGACAGGAGAGAGCTTAAGCCTTCGAGATACATTTTTCCTTATTTTTGAAGAGGCGACCTGTGAAAAATTATCAGATCGCCTCTTTCTCGTTTGGCTTATTTCCTATCAATAAAAATCCCTTATAGGCCTTGTTCATAATATCCCTTATTTTGGTGATTTTATGGCACAATATCCCAATAAATAGGGAGAGGAACGATTTGTTTTATCAAAAATCAACTACCTTTGTCATCAAAAAAATAAAAAATATATGGAGAAATTACTCTTCTCGGAAAAAATGAAATTGGCCGACCTCATTTCGGTTAATCATAATCTTATTCTTATGTTGCCGCGTTTCGGCATACCCCTCGGATTCGGAGATAAGAGCGTAAAAGAAATATGCCGGATGAACAATGTGCCGGCGGATTTCTTTTTGCTCGTTTGTAATGTTTATGCCTTCGATTCCTATCTTCCTAAACGGGAAAAGATCGAGTCGACCGACATGCGGCTGCTTGTTCCTTACCTTTCGGCTTCGCACCACTATTACATGTACGAACATCTGCCTCATATCGAAAGAAATCTTTTGAAAGTGATTGATGAAGTAAGCCCCAAATACGGCGATGTACTCCAACGATTCTTTACCGATTACAAAAACGAAGTCGAAGAACATTTCAAATACGAAGAACAGACGGTCTTTCCGCATATTGAGATGCTCTTGTCGGGTGAAGTGCATGAATCGTATCATATTCGCGATTTTGCAGAAGCACACAGCAATATAGAAGATAAGTTAAATGACTTGACTCAGATCATTTTTAAATATCTGCCCGGAAATGTTTCACCCAAAGAATCGATTGAGCTGGTGTTCGATATCTTTCAACTTTCAAACGATCTTAATAAACATACCCTGATCGAAGACAAAATTCTCGTACCTTACGTAGAAATGCTCGAAAGAAAAAAGAAGAAATGAGCCGCAAAGAAAAAATACTGATTGTCGAACCCGCAGCTATCGTAACCGAAGGACTTACGCGGATACTCAAAGAATTTTCCGAATTCGAAGTACTTCCTCCTCTCGAGGACATCGACGACTTCAGGGAACGTCTGGTCGCTGCCCGTCCTGATGTGTTGCTGATTAATCCTACCATACTTCCGTATTCCAAAAGACCTGTTGTTCCCGCTCTCCTGCAGGATTATCCCCAGATGACAATCGTCGCGCTCGTCTACCAATATATCGACAGTGCTGTTCTGCACTCATTTCATGGCATCCTCGAAATCCGGGAAGCACGCGAACGTATTGCCGATATCCTTACCGAAGCCCAAGCCTCTGCATCTACACATAAACTCCCGATGGATGCAACGAGTTACGAGCTTACGAAACGTGAAACGGATGTTTTGGTGCTCGTTGCCAAAGGATTAATGAGTAAAGAAATCGCAGATCGGCTCCATATCTCCGTACACACGGTGATCTCTCATCGTAAAAACATCACTCGTAAAACAAACATTAAATCCGTAGCCGGACTTGCGATGTACGCCCTGATGAATAACCTCGTCGAAGAAGATACGATCTGATTCTTGGTGTACTTTCCGTAAACCCGGAGAGAATAAGATTTGCTGAACGTTTTTTGTTTTTTCTTTTCATTTGCTTGCAAATAAGACGACTTTCATGTATGTTTGCATTCAAAACATAAGCGCAAACCATGAATAAGTTTTTTGTGCTTTTACTTAAACTCTTGGGCATCCTGCTCCTGACCGCTTGTCGAAGCAATCATTCTTCTGCTGGACGGTATGAACTCTTATGCTTTTCGGATTCTCTTTACTACCTCACCTATGTCACCGATTCTACCGCCGACCGCTGGAAGCTTCCTTATCCGGTCTATCGCTTCGAAACCGGCGACATTGATGGCGATGGGAGCCAAAATGCACTCGTCGGTGTTATCAAAACGACACGCTTTGATCCGAAGATGCATCGCCGCCTATTCATTTTCAAAACTTTTCGGGGCCATGTGCGCCCGCTTTGGTTAGGATCGCGTCTGGGACAGCCGCTCGAAGATTTCCGCTTCGTTACGACTGCCGACGAACCTCGTATCCGAAGTATGGAATGCGAACAAAGCGGAAATTATCTGATTGCCGAATACCGCTGGCGATCGTTCGGCCTCGAATTCGTCACCTACCGCGGACGTGAACTTAGCCGTAACGAAGCGCTTGCTTTCCTTCATCGAAACGAATAAATACACCTTTAAATATGAATAGAACAATGAAACAGTCTCTCTTTTTTACCATCCTGCTGTTACTGCTTACTATCGGCAGTTGCAAGCAAACAAAAACAGCCGATTCCGCAGGCCATGACAGTCTCCGGACGAAGCTTGAACGTAACCGGATCGATCTGGACGTACTTAACAAGCCGATCGATTTGAATATGGATGTCTCCGCCTTGCCCCTTTACGAAGTACGCATCTATCGTCATGCCCTCGCAGCCCGCAAAGGCTATTGGTTTATGGAATCCGATCTGAATGCGGCTTTTCAGGCAACCGACTGGTATCAGTCTCTCGTCGAAAAAGTGACCGAAGAAGGCGAAACGCTTCTGACCGAACTGCAATTTACTCCCGAAGAGCAGGCTTTTATTGATCGCCTGACACAACGAGAGGAAGAGCTGAAGAAGAACAACTTCACGACTGCCGAAGGCTATCGTGTCAACATCTGTAATCTCGTCAATCCGTTCCAGTTGGAAACGTTCGACGACGATATGCAGGAAGCACTCGGACGTAACGGCTTCGTCATCGTACCCCAAAAGCATCTCCAACACTTCCACGTTTACGAGAACAATGATTATCGCGACTTTCCCAGCTTCGTTACGACCGACATGTACATGCAGCTTTTCCACATGTATTTCAGCTATCTCTTGCGCGATCTGGAAGAGCAGAAATTGATCCCGATGTTGACCGATTTCAGCCGTAAAATGCACGCTTTGATGAAACAGAAAGCGGAAACGGAAACCGATCCGGCCGTAAAAGGCCTTGCGGCATACAACACGGCATATTATGCTATCGGACATGCTTTGCTTACGGGTACGGCAACCCTTTCGGCGCCGGACAGCTATCGTGAAGCCGTAGCGCAGGAGATCGCGAAAGTGAAAGCGACTAACGATGACTACTCAGACTATCTCGGCTATACGAATATTGAGTTCCCTTACAGCCTCTTTCGTCCGCGCGGACATTATACCCGTACAGAGCCGCTGAAGCATTATTTTGCTGCCATGATGTGGTTTCAGACGGCTCCTGCCTGTCTCGATGTTGATGTCGAGTTTCGTCGTGTGATCTTGCAGGCCGGCATGCTGAACGAACATGCCGAAGAAGCTCGTCTTTACCGGGCCATGATGGAACCGATCGAGTTTATCATCGGAGAGCCCGACAATGTGTCGGTGCGTCAACTGGCCGAACAGATCAAAAAAGGAAAATATGACTTCAACCGGTTATTGACCGACGATGACATACTCCGTAAATTCCGTAAAGAAATCAAAACGTTGGCTGATGCCCAGAATCGTATCAGACCGAAGGAAGAAAATACGTGTCCCGATAAAATTAATTTGATGCCGCAGCGGTATCTGGCCGATAATGAGATCTTACAGGAACTGGTCGATGTTTTGGATAACAATCCGACGAAGCGCGGCTGTCCGAAAGGGTTGGATGTGTTTGCCGCTTTCGGTTGCGAGCCCGCCGAACATATCTTGCTGAACGAACTGAAGGAAGGTGAAAAGTGGGATCAATATGAACCACGGCTCTTAGCGATGAAGACGAAGATGAAATCGACCGATTGGAACCGGACGATGTATAACAAATGGATCGAAAGTCTGGTGACGCTGAATCAACGTGACGACCGTTACCCATATTTTATGCAGACTCCGCAGTGGGATAAGAAGAATCTGAATGCGGCATTAGCTTCGTGGGCAGAGTTAAAGCACGATGCAATCTTGTACGGTGAGCAACCGATGGCAGCCGAGTGTGGGGGAGGAGGATTGCCTGAGCCTTATACGGTAGGATACGTAGAGCCCAACGTGGCGTATTGGAAAAAAGTCATCGAACTGCTTGATCTTACAACCGATGTGCTGAAACGGAACGATATGGTAACCGAAAAGACCCGGCGTATCAGCGAGTCGATGCGCGAGAACGCCGAGTTTCTGCTGCGTGCCAGTGAGAAAGAATTTGCCGGAAAACCGCTGACAGAAGAGGAGTTTCGCCAGATTGCCGTCATCGGCAGTACCTTCGAATGGCTTACGCTCGACTTGGTGAAACAGGAAAATGAGTATCTGCAAAGTTGGGACGATGTAAAAGGCCCCGATAAATCGGTTGCCGTCGTAGCTGATGTATATACTGCCAACGCATCGAACAACTCGAATAAAAGTATTCTTTATGAAGCAACAGGCTATGTGAACGACCTCTATGTGGTTGTTGAAATCAACGGATACCTCTATCTCACGCGCGGATCGGTATTCAGCTATCATGAGTTTAACCGTCCGATCAACGAGCAGCGGATGACCGACGAGGAGTGGCAGAAGAAACTGGAAACGATGCCACGCTACGGCGTGCCCGAGTGGATGCAGGAGCTGATGCTTCCCGGCACTCCTCCTGTCGACAACGAAACAGTGCTTTACAGTTCAGGCTGTTAAGATGCGTCGGCCGATCGGAATAATCATGGCATGGTCTCTGCTGTTTTCGGCAGGGGCCATGCTGCTTTCATGCCGTCCGTCAACCACCCGGTTACCCGATGCATCACCTGTTATTCAGGAAACTCACAGTTCTGACGATACGCTCCGACTTGCTTTTGTTGGTGATCTGTTACTCGACCGCGGCGTGCGTAAAGTCATTGAGCGGAAAGGGATCGATGCTCTTTTTTCATCCGGTGTCGACTCGGTCTTTCGGAGCTGCGACATTGTCGTGGCGAACCTTGAATGTCCTGCCACAAGGATTCATGCCCCCATTCATAAACGTTTTATTTTTCGTGCCGATCCGGAGTGGCTGCCGGCACTGCGTCGCCACGGCATCACGCATTTGAATATGGCTAATAACCACGTGATGGATCAAGGCCGCGAGGGATTGACGGATACGAAACGTAACATTGAGCAGGCGGGGATGATCCCCCTTGGTGCCGGCAACAACAGTAACGAGGCTTGTGGTCCGTATCTGCTGGCCGACCATCCTTGTCCGGTGTACCTCTATACCTCGCTGCAAGTTATGTCTGAGAACTGGCCTTATCTGCCCGACCGTCCTTGCGTATGCGAGCACACGGTCGATACGCTTGCTGCGCGTGTGCGAACTTTGCGTACGGAACAACCCGAAGCTTTTGTGATCGTTATGCTCCATTGGGGAGCCGAACATCGTACCACACCTGCCACCCTGCAACGCGTACACGCACGCAGACTGATCGATGCCGGGGCCGACTGCCTGATCGGACATCATACGCATACGGCACAACCTATTGAATATTATAAAGAAAAACCGATTTGTTACGGTATCGGCAATTTTATCTTTGATCAGGCGGCATATATAAACCGTCGTGCGCTGCTGATTCGCCTCGATATTGGGCGTAGTCACGTTGCTTTTGCCGCTCATCCGTTATTCATAGAGCGTTGCAGGAGTTCTCTTGCCGGCGACGCAGAAGAGTGGGAGAGGAGGTACCCATAACTGAAAAAAAAGTGTACCTTTGTGGTCAAATTTTTTAACAAACAAGATTGTTTATGGAATGGCTGAATGAATTGTTGTGGGGCGAGGGAATCGCCCACTCCGTGATGTTGTTATCAATTGTTATCGTTGGCGGAATTTTATTGGGTAAAATCAAGATTGGCGGTATCTCGCTGGGCATTACGTTCGTGTTGTTCGTCGGCATTTTTCTGGGACATTTCGGTTTCTCCGTACATCCGGAGATATTGCATTTCTTTAAGGAGTTCGGGTTGATTCTCTTTGTTTATTCCGTCGGAATGCAAGTGGGGCCGGGCTTTTTTTCTTCGTTCAAGAAAGGTGGTGTGACACTTAATATGCTGGCAGCAGGTGTGGTGTTTTTAGGGGTGACGACGACCTTAATCATACATTACATAACGGGCATTCCGATGGAGACCATGGTCGGAATCCTTTCCGGTGCGGTGACGAACACGCCCGGACTCGGTGCGGCGCAACAAGCCTATTCCGATATACACGGCGAACCGGCGCCTACTATTGCGCTTGGCTATGCCGTAGCTTATCCGTTAGGGGTTGTGGGAATTATCCTTGCCATTTTGTGTATCCGTTTTCTTTTCAGGATTGACTTGGGAAGAGAATCAGAACGTTTAAAAGCAGAAGATAATAAGCATGAAAATGAGGCGTCTCCTGTTTCGTTACTCGTGAAGAATCCGGCGATTTTCGGAAAAACGGTCGGCGAGTTGTCGGCACTTGTGGGAGACCGGGAGTTTGTGCTTTCGCGTATCTGGTACAGTAATAGTCAACAGATAGAAATTGTTTCGGCCGATACGGTATTGAATGAAAATGACAAAGTACTTGCTATCACTACCGAGAATGATGCCGAGACGATCAAGACGTTTATTGGCGAAGAGATTCAGATGGATCGTAAGGAATGGGTCAGCCTCGAAAGTCAGCTCATCAATCGCCGGATTTTGGTTACGAAGTCGGATGTAAATGGCAAGCAACTCGGAGAATTGAAGCTGCGCAAGTCGTATGGTATCAATATCACACGAATCAGTCGTGCCGGGGTCGATCTCGTGGCGACGCCTCATTTGGTGTTGCAAGTGGGTGACCGCGTGAATGTCGTCGGCACGGAAGCTTCCGTTGCAGCCGTTGAGAAAGTGTTGGGCAACTCGATGAAGCGGCTGAACGAACCGAATCTGATTTCGATTTTTCTGGGAATCGCGATCGGAGTTTTTCTGGGAAGCATTCCGATTACTTTCCCCGGTATTCCCCAGCCGGTAAAACTCGGTCTGGCCGGTGGGCCGCTGATTGTCGCTATTCTGGTGAGTCGTTTCGGGTATAAATATAAGCTGGTAACTTACACTACAACCAGTGCCAACCTGATGCTGCGCGAAATCGGTATCACCATCTTTTTAGCTTGTGTTGGCATCGGAGCCGGAAAAGGTTTTGTGGATACGATCATCAACGGCGGGGGACTTTTGTGGATTGGGTACGGTTTCATCATAACTGTCTTGCCCTTGATGATAATCGGCACGATCGGGTGGTATTTCTACAAAGTGAATTATTTTACGTTGATGGGACTGCTTGCGGGAAGCACGACCGACCCACCCGCACTTGCCTATTCGAACGCAACGGCCGGTAACGATGCTCCGGCAGTAGGGTATGCGACGGTCTATCCGTTGACTATGTTTCTCCGTGTACTCACGGCACAACTAATGATTCTGTTCTTCGCCTGACGAAAAATTAAGGTTGATCCTACAAAAACCGGCAACCTCGCATTCTCTTTGCAGGGTTGCCGGTTTCGTTTTTTTAAGCCTTAGCGGATGACGATATCTCTATACTTGTTTTTCATCCATCAGCAATTTTTCGATTATTTACTGTATGTATAATCTACTGCGCCGTTTACCGGACACGACGTAACATTGTCGATACAATACACTCCGTTGATGGCTCTCAGCGTATATGCTACAATCCGACAATTGTTCAGGTTGACGGACCGTTTCAGTTTGATGGGTTTCGTATCGATCGTAAATGTACGGGAAGCTTTTCTACCTGTTTTGATTTCTCCCAGATCAACCCCCGTTCTTGGGTCGTCATCCGATAGTTTATATGTGGCCACGTGATTATGTATATAGTTAAGGTCTACTTCCTCATGGGTGATCATTTGACCATGTACGATTCCGTCTTCTACGACAAACGCATAGAAACGGTAGTGATCGGTTTTGTTTGTCAGAATATTCGCTGTGAACTGAATCGTGCCATCTGTCACTTTCGATTCTATCGCGATACCGGTTTGTGAGGGGCAGAAAACACTCATGTAGTTCATCGCTTCGATTAGTTTCTTGGGGGTAGTTGTTCGGTAGACATTTACTTTGCGATTAAGATCGACTAATGAAGACGGCCAGGAGGGGCAAAGCATATCGGCCGTTTTGCCGAGTACGCCATAGAGTGCTTCGTAATTGACACAGGTATTCTGTACGTGCAGTACAATGGGGATAACCTGGTTCGGCCGTTGTTGCCTTACATCGTTGATCGCTCGCGTCATGATAGGACATGTGTTACAAGCTGCCGATGCAAATTGCATAATGCAAAACTGTTTTTTAAAGGACAGCGGTATATAGGTGGCTTCAAGAGAAGCCTCACCCGATTTTACATTGTCGTAAACGGCGTAGAATGTGTACGTGTCAGGTTCAGTTGTTTTAAACGTTTTTCCCTCGTATGCTGTGTCCGGCGATCCTTTTTGCGTGATCACAGCTTTTCCGGTTACCTCTTTTCCGTCTGCCATAACTGTAAAAGTCGCCTCTTCCGCACCATTCGCTTTGATTTCGCTTTTGTTCAATGTCAATGTAACGACTTCCGTTGCTGATTGGATTGTTATTTTTTCCGATTGTTCTCCATCGTATGTTGCGTAAAAAGTATACGTTCCGGACTTTTCAGTCGAGAAGCTCTGGCTTTCCAGCTTCGTTTCGTCCTCTCCTTTTAATGTGATAACTGCCGAGGAGGTTACGTCCTCATCGTCGGCTTTCACGGTGAACCGAATCATGTCCGTGCCGTTCGGCTTGAGGCTCGCCTTATCGGCTGTCAGTTTGATGACAACCTGTGTGGCTGTGACGGTGATCTCGTTCGACTTTTGGCCTTCATACATTGCGTAGAAAGAATAAGTACCGGTTTTCGATGTGGCAAAGTTAAACTTCTTCAGCCCTTCAGAAGGAGTAGACGAGGAAGGTACGATAGTCACACCTGCAGCTGTTTCTTTGCCATCGACTTTGATGGTGAAAGTCAACGAATCTTTGCCGTTGGCTTTGATGCTTGTTTTGTTAGCCGATAAGGTTACCGATACCGGGACGTTTTCTTTCTTATCAGAGCACCCGAAGATGCTTAAAACGAACAGAATGCCTAATGTAAGGCTGAATGATTTATAATTTTTCATTGTTGATGTTTATGTTTAAAATACGGTGCAAAAGTACAGATTTATTATTTGAACAAAATGTAAAAAAAGTTTCGTTTTCGGAATGGTTTTTCTTTATAAATTGCTTATTAGCTTGGATTTGTGTTTTTGCCTGATATCGTGAATTGCCTATTAAGAAATTAAGAGTTCATTGTCTGTCGTTGGCAACGTCAATCGAAATATTGAAGCGGCGGCGTTCATATTCATTTAATGAAGAAAAAAGGTCGCCTTATGGGGCGGCCTTTTCGAGTGTCAACATGTTTTTACCTTCTTTATCGGCAAGATGCAAGTGTGTTTCCGTTTTGCCGTGTTTCACTTGTGTTACGTTTTCCAAAGCCCTCAGAATCTTATCTTCCGTTTCCAAATCGGGACAAGCCATCATCGTTACGCGTGGGACGGAGAACGACAGAGTAGCCGGTTTTTCTTCATTCAGATCCGTTTCTGTATTTATTAAGTTGCAACCTGCATTTCCGTGCAGACGTAGCGTGTTGTCTTCTTTCACGAATTCGAAGAAAGCCTTATCTGATTTTACAGGCTCTCCGCTTACTTCTACAATGTTCCATCGACCTATCAACTCTTCGGCTGTTGCGCGCTTCCCGCTGTTGCAGGCAGTCATTGCGGCGATGCATGCCACCGCCAGCATTCCATTCATTTTTTTCATTATTATATTTTTATCAATTACACGATCATAAGACGCAAAAAGAAGGCATAATGTTCTGTTAAATATATTTTTTTAGCAAATATTAATAATTTAATATCTGTAGAATTTTCTGTTTGTGTGTTTTTATTTTATTATTTACCAGGTTTTTTATTGGAATTAAATTGGCGGATGAAGAAAATAACCTATGATTGAACAAATCGTGTATTCTATCTGTTCCTTTCATGTGAATATATTTTTAATATGAATTTGTACATTAGTGTCCCATTAAAATTGGAACGAATTAAAAATTAAATAAACTTGGCCCAT
>NZ_JAUMYS010000112.1 GCF_030528505.1 Tannerella sp. | reverse complement strand
ACTAAATTTCAAATATTTCAAAGAACTATTTTAGATTTTAATGGGACAGCAATGAGTTTGATTCTTGCATCTTTGTTTGTGAACTGCCAGTTAATGGTTGAATTTTTGTTGTTCCGATGTTCCTGCCAGAGCGCAGCTTCTTTTTTTATTTCTTCCATGGTTGAAATATGCCTGTTCAAGCATTGCCTGTTTAAAACGTGCAACTCTATTTCGGCCATATTGAGCCAACTCCCATGCTTTGGGGTAAATACGAAATCAAACCTGTCCCATATCCTTTTGGCCCCCTCCGGTTCAAATGCTTCATATAGCGCTCCCGGAGTATGTGTCTTAAAATTATCCATAACTAATGTTATCCTGTCTGCCTGTGGGAACATTTCATCGGATATCTTTTTGATAAAATGAGCCCAGTCTACCTTTGTCTTTGTAGTGGTTACTTCCACCATCCTTTTCCCTTTCAGCGGCTCGTTTGCCATGAATATATTGACTACGCCATGCCTGATATATTCGTAATCAATCCGCGCCTCTCGCCCGGGTTTTACAGGGATTGAATCACGCATCTCAATCAACTGCTTAGGCGACTCATCCATGCAGACTACCGGATTGGCAGGGGTATAGGGGCGCTTATATACGTCCAGGACGTTCTCCATATGGGCTACAAATTCCCCGCCGTGGGCTCTTGGAATAACCCCCCCCTTTACTTTCCAGGGCTTAAGTTCATTTTTTTTAAAACGTTCCCTACCGTCACATGGGAAATCTTGTCAATATACTCCAATTCAACCATCTTGCCTGCCAGCAAGCGCAAAGACCATCTCGCATACCCTTCGGGGGGAGCGCTGCAACATAAAGCCACCAATTTGGCTTCCACATCGCCATCGACTTTCCTTTCGTATACGCGTTGGGTTGGGCGACGCTCCAATGTGGCTTCAAAACCCTCTTCCACAAATCGTTTCTTCACCCGGTCGATGGTGCGCATGCCTATGCGTAAAACCTCACATATACGCTCGTTTGTCACCTTCCGGGAATAATTGCCTTCATCGGTATTGAGCAAGATATAGGCGGCACGATAGGTTTGGGACTTGTGAGTGCCTTTGTTGACTATCGCTTCTAATTCTTCCACTTCTTGCTTGCTTAATTTAATAGTGTATCGTATCATGACTTTTTGTGACAAAGATACAAATAATATATGTCATGTTAAAATTTACAAAACACCAGGCTGCTGTTTAGAATAAAAAGTTTAAAAATTATCTGCCATAATCTTTTCTCGTGCATTGAACTCTTTATTTATTTCAACTGTCTTAAATTCCAAATATTTTTCAGGTGTAATATCGTTGTACCAACTGAACTCTATATCAATTAGCCCGATGTTAATCTTTTCTTCTTTTGGTAGATCCTTGTTTATTTTAAGTAATCCATAGAGCAATTGATAACGGTTATATTTATCCCAATAAGAAGGAGACCACACTTCTATCATTTGCAGCTCCACGAATTCTTTGTCAAAAATCTTTTTATTATAATCGCTTTTTATCAGGCTGTTCGCTTTTTCAGTAGCATTTACAACACCTACTTCTAAATACAGATTACCAACATTCTCTATAAATCGTTTGTCAGAAAGAATGTCTAAAATTAACTTGTATTGGGTGGTATCACGGTGATCTCTTTCTCCCAACACAATGATGTCTGCTTTTTCCCAAAGTTGAAAAATATATTCTTTTGGACTTTTTTGCTCTTTTAAGAAATCGGCATAGTCATTTATCTGACTTTGTCCACACACATGATTTAGTGTAATAATTGACAATGCTAAAAAAAGGACCTTCATTTTTCTTTAATCACTACATTTTTTTCTTTCTGTGTCTACACTTTAAACTCGGGGGCTGCTTCCCAACTTCCAACGTTTTTGAGGCAAACTGAAAAAGCCTCTGCCAAAATTTCATTCCATTTGGGCAGAGGCTTTTTAAGCTGCTTGCTTTTTTTAGTGTTTTAGTGTTTGTGTGTTTTTTGTTTACACTTATCCGCAATACTTACTTCCCGCTGTTGTACACTTTATTGTTTTCGACGGGTTTGCCGGCAAATAGTTCGTCGAGCGTTACGATGCGGTAGCCTTTGGCTTTGAGGTTGCGGATGACTTGGGGGATGGCATCGACGGTCGTTTTATGGATGTCGTGTGCCAGGATGATGGCATGGGCCGATGCTTTCGACATTTCGGCCGCCACCCTTTCGGCATCGCGGTATTTCCAATCGAGCGGGTCAATGTTCCAGCCGATTATCGGTCGGTTAACGAGCGTCAGCTTATCGTTCGTATAAGCGCCGTAAGGGAAACGGAAATAGGCCGGATTGCTGCCTGTCGTTTCCCGGGTAATCTCGTCCGTAAGCGTTATCTGGCGGCGGGCTTCGTCGAGCGATATTTTGGCAAAATTCTTATGGTCGTAGGAATGGTTGCCGATGTTGTGTCCCTCTTCGGCCATGCGTCGCAGGGTCTGTTTCTGCACGGCGGCCGACTTGCCGATAACGAAGAATGTGGCTTTTACGTTCTCTTCCTTGAGGATATCGAGCAGGCGGGCGGTATATACCGAAGGTCCGTCGTCGAAGGTAAGAGCTACACAGGGAGCCTTAGGGTCTTTTGAATCCTTTGCCTCGGCTGTCGGTTGTGGGCGGGGAGGGATGGCGGGAGCAACGGATGCCTCCTCCGTTTGTTTCGATTTCGTAAAGAGGGATGAAAATTTCTTGTTTACATATTTGTCGATGACCGACTGCGGTATCTTTATGGTAAACGAACCCATCGCACCGCTGGCAATCTGATATTTGTCGAAAATAACGTACCATTCCCTGTTCTCATCGAAAAAGAGAGCATCGTAATTCTGCTCATTGGCGGCCGTACCTTCATCAATGTCCGGGAGCATCTCCATCCATACGGTTTCACGCTCCTGCTGATTGGCGAAGTTCTTGCTTTCGTTGAGCTTCTCACGAACGGCTTTTGCCGCTAACTCGCGCATATCCGAGGCAAATGCTTCGAAGGCTGCCTGGTCTTTAAAAAGCTCGGCGGTGGATATGTGTTTGCCGTTTTTCAGATCGAACATCGAAGCAACAAAGGTATCGTCGTAGTTGTTACCCAAGGATTTGCTGCGGGCATACAGGAAGACCATCAACTCTTCCGAACGGTACTTGACTTCGAAATGCTGGTTGAAGTCCGCTGCCGACGTGGCGTTATCGTCAAACTTAGCCGCTTCGCTCTTGAATTCGTCGATAAACTGTTGCGAGAAATCGCGTTCGTGTTCATTGACAAAATCATATCGCGTAACCGGGAAGGACGTGGTGAGGTGACTCTTGTTGGGGTCGTTGCCGATTTTCATCGTAAAGACCTGAATGTCCTCGTCGGAGTCGTTCAGGGTAAGTTCTTCGGTCAGTTCCGACAGTTGGGTAATTTCCGTGGTGTCTGTCGTTGCGTTGTTGTCGGCGGCAGCCTCTTTCGCTTGTCTGGAGCCGCATCCCATCAGGAACAGGGAGGCTAAGGCTCCCATCAGTAAGATTTTGTTTTTCTTCATACTTCCATTTTTTTTGAGGCAAATTTAGATAAAATCCTCGAGTTTTTACACCGGCCAGATAAAAACACAAGG
>NZ_JAUMYS010000031.1 GCF_030528505.1 Tannerella sp. | reverse complement strand
CTTTCAGGGCTTTTACAGCAATCAGCCTTCAGCGTTCAGTCCTTCGGATGTTTAGTTGTTTAGGTGTTTGTTGTTTAACATTCAACTCAACAAATAAACATTTCAACAACTCAACGCCCGCAAGGCATACAAGGGCTGAAAGCCCGGATTATTTCAGCCCCATCCCGCAAGGGTGGGGGATCGACATCCGGACCTTGTTCGGAGGGCTGAAAGCCTGAATGAAATTCATTCTTATACTTTCTATTGCGGAATCCGGGATAAAAGGAAAGGAAAATTACGATTACGATGCCCGAACGCAAAGGACGCAAAAGAATGATAAGTGGAAAGTGAAAAATGAAGCCCTTCGGACGTTGAAGCGTTGAACTGTTTATTTGTTGAGTTGAACGCTAAACAACAAATACCTAAACAACTAAACCTCCGAAGGACTTTTCACTTTTCGTTCTTCGTTTTTCACTTTCCCATAACCATTGACAATGGACAAATAACAATTAAATTACGTTGAATGCTGACGTCTTTGAAAAGCCCTGAAAGGGTTCTTCATTCAAGCCTTTGGGCTTTGAGGTATGGTCATGCACGGCACAAAAAAGGGCGGTGTGTCATAACGGGCAAACTGCTTCGTTGCTTGCGGAATGTGAGCTCGGTCACATACCTTAGTATGCTCCCTCGCCCTCATCCTTAGTGCCTTGCATTTCACCATTTCTTACACACCTAAAGAGGGTGTGCCCAAATATTGCGTTTTGACACACCCTCCCTAAAAAATGCTGAACGATCAGAATAACAGATTATTTATTGATTACTTTTTGCAGAGTCTCGTCCAGCTTGGTGGAGGAAATATTTCTTTCGATGATTTTCCCGTCTTTATCGATCAACACAAGATGCGGTATGCCGGCGAATTGATAAGTACGCATAATCTCTTTTCCCGCTTCGGGTGCAAGCACTTGCTTCCAGGGCATCTGCTCCTCTTTCAACGCCTTTTTCCAATCGGCCTCTTTCCGGTCGATCGACACGGAGAGGATTTCGAATCCCTGCTTTTTGTACTTCTCGTACGCTTCTTTGAGATGCGGGATCGCCTTCCGACACGGTCCGCACCAGGACGCCCAAAAATCGATCAGCAGATATTTCCCTTTAAAACTGTGAGGACCGATCTGTTTCTTACCGTCCGGCGTCGGGTATTTGAAGTCCGGAGCCACTTTGCCAACGGCCAGCTTATCGGTCAGAGCATGCTTTTCCACTTCTTCCTGCACATATTTTACATAAGGAGTATAATCCGGTTTATTTTTCTGAAAATAAGTCAGGATACCATTTCTCAGTTCTTCGTCTTTCAGCCGATAGAGCAGAGAAATGGAACTGTTACGGTCAGCGTAATAACGAGCGAGATATTTGTTATATTCCGCACTTGTTACGGCCGCCCTGTCGTATGCAGTTTTCACATATTCTTTCCAATCGTCGCAGGAGCTTTCACCGGCTCGGAATACTTCTTTTCCGGCGCCGATCATACCCTGATACGCCATGTAATCGAAATAATTCTGCAGGTTCATCAATTCGTTATTCGGTCCGGGATTAACGATATGCTCATACGGAGGATTTTTGATTTTTACCTTTGCCGTATCCTGCCCTCTGAAATGCACCTCGATATCTTCATCTTCGCCCCAGAATTTCAGATACTCCCATTTTTGACAATCGATATAATAAATACCCGGAAAAGGAAGTTGCACTTTCTTTTCGAACGTTTGGTCAGCTTTCACTTCGAACGAGTCGATCACGACTTTATCAAACTTGTCCGTGTAGAAAATTTGCATCTTGAACTTTTCGTCCGGAAATTTCACACTTCCTTTTACGGTGATTTCACTTTTCTGCCCATACACAAACGACAGGGCCATCAACATAAAAATAGATCCGATGATTTGTTTTCTCATTTTTCGTTTTTATTATGAATAATACATTTATGGATTTTGTTCAATTTTATTCGTCTGAATTTCTCCTTCGGGTATTTGCAACGTAAACATCTTGCTGTCGGCAGGATACAGCACTCCATCCGCAGCATCGCTTTTGATGGTATGAAGACCCTTTCGTACGAGCGGCTTGCGGAAACGCTTGAGATCAAGCAGCGCAAAGCCTTCGCCATACAATTCCTTGCGCCGCTCCGTCCAGATTTCGTCGATCAGCGCTTCGCCGGTTGCCGTTGTTTTTACGGCAGCGGGATTACGCTGCTGTTGCAGCTTGAAAAGAAGCTGCTGCGCTTCGGCATCGTTTTTCAGCCGAGCCGCACATTCGGTCGCAATCAGCAGCATCTCACTGCTCCGCATCAACAGCACATCGGGCAGTTTATCGTTTTCGTCCGGGTCCATAATCTTCAACGAAACGTATTTCCGTTCCGGAAATTTTTCCGTCTCCTGTGTCTTTGAATTGAGCTGAATCAATTCTTTCCGAACGTCTCCTTCTGCAAACAGTTCGACGAAGTCGCTGTTCAGGAAGACAAACTCCATCGACCAGCGTTTGTTTTTGCGCGGATGACTCCAAACCGTGGGCAACGAATAGTTGGCATTCATATTCTTCGTCGAAGTTGGCAATGCCCAGATACATTCGGAAACCGACGCATTATTAAAGCCTTTCTTATATTCATCGTTCGACATCAGAGGATACGCTTCGGCCAGCCCTTTAGCCAACACAGCCGCTTTTTCGTATTCTCCCGTCTCCATATACGCGCGCGCCAGCAAGCCTTTGGCCATATCTTTGCAAGCTACGTACTTGGAATCCTTGCGCCGTCCGGACGGCAGGTGATCGATCGCCCATTGCAAATCGGCCGTAATCGCCTCGTAGACCTTTTTCATGCTTTCGCGCTTCTTCGGATCGATGGTCGGTTCAAGGTATAACGGTACACCGGGAGCCTCCGGATTGAACAGATACGTTTGCTGAAACCATTGCACGAGCAAAAGATACTGGTAGGCACGCAAGGTACGCGCTTCTCCTTCTACCTGCTTTTTCTCTGTACTCGTTCCCTGTATTTTGGACATGTTCGCGAGCAGGTCGTTCAGTACATTGATATGACTGTAACAGGAGAACCAGAAGAAAGATGGACGATCTTTCTCCATCGTGCGGGAGCTGAAGTTGTAGTCGTCTCCCTGAAACTGTCCGGAGAAGTTTTTAGGGATGATATCCTGTCCCATCATATCGGCCGCGAGGATAAAGTTATGGATGCCCAAACTCTGCGCCCTGATCATAAACCCTTCGGCCGAGTAGGTCATATGATCGTACACACCGCCGAGCACGGTCGTTGCCGACTCGTACGAAGTAAACACAATATCCGACGACACTTTATCTCTCGGCACCACATCTAAAAAATCATTACACCGCACAAACAAGACACAGGTAACCAGCACTATGGCATATAGCAGGTTGCGATGACTGAATAAATTTATTATAGTTTTCATTTTCTTATCAATTAATGGTTTGTAAAAACAAGAAGGTTAAAAATCGAGTTTAACCCCCACGGAATAGGTCGATAAAGCAGGGAAATTGCTGGAGACAATGCCTCCCGACACCTGCTCCGGATCGAATCCTTGCTCGGCACTGAAATAGCAGACGTTATCGGCTTGTAAATAGCATCTGGCACCGGCAATCCGCAAGGCCTTATTCATCTTCGCAGGCAGCGTATAGCCGACATGCAGGGTTTTCAGTTTCAGATAATCTCCGCTACGCATATAGTAGGTAGACGTATACGAAAAAGAACCGGTGTAATTGTTGACGCTCGTCGTCGTCAACCGAGGAATATCGGTCACGTCGCCCTTTTTCTGCCAACGATTCAACATATCATGATGGAACAGCTTGACGGTGTTGCTGCCCGAGTTGGTGAGCGCAGCATAATCCGCCATCAGAATCTTTGCGCCCAGCGAGTAGTTAAACAAAATGCCCAAGTCGAAATTGCCGATCTGGAACGTGTTATAAAACCCTCCGGAGATGGTCGGCGTATAATTCCCGACAGAGTAACGTCCGAGATTACGTACCGTCTTGGTCGATCCGTCGTCGAGCTTAATCGTTTTAATCACCGTTTCACTCCATTTCTCGGTTGTCACGCGCTTGCCTGTCCTTTCACCCGTCTGCGTACTGATCTCGTCGATATACCATTGGGGCTTCCCGTTATCGGGATTCACGCCGGCATATTCGCGGATAAAAAACTCGGTGGTGCTTTGCCCTACTTTATAAATACGGTTTCCAGTGATGAACTCGTCTTGATTCAACGCCAGAATCTCATTCTTATTGCTGGAGATATTAAAGTTCGTTGTCCATTCAAAATCTTTCGTTCGTATATTCTGTGTCGTTACAGACAGCTCGACTCCCCTGTTCCTTAAACTACCGATATTACGGAGCACCTGCTTAAAGCCGATTGAAGGCGAGAGCGGAACATTGTAAAAGAGATCGTCGGTCTGACGATTATACCAGTCGAGGGTCAAACGGATACGGTTATTGGCAAAGGCCGCATCTAAGCCGACATTGAACTGTCTGTTGATTTCCCATTTCAAATTCTTATTCGCCAATTCCGAGATATAGACACCGGGCGTACCCAAAAACATGTATCCGGTAGCATAATAGGAGCGATAGTCGTTCATCCCGATATTCCCCGATGTCCCGTAGCTGGCTCTGAGCTTCAAGAACGAAAGCCACGGACTGTTCTGCAAGAATTTCTCCTGACTGATGATCCACGAAGCGCCGGCGCTCCAGAAGTTACCCCAGCGTGTATCAGGATGGAAGCGGGAAGAGCCGTCGCGCCGGAGGCTGGCCGAGAAGAAGTAACGGTTATGCAGGTCGTATTCTGCACGCGAGAAGAAGCCCAACAGACGATCGGACGAGGAAGTACCTGCTCCCAAAGCAGGTTTCACGATGGTCGAGCCGTTGACCAACTCATCCATCCCTTCAAAGCCAAAACCTGTGACGGAAGCGTTTACACTCGAACTGGACCTTTCGTTGATTTCGGAGCCTAACAGCAAGCGAAGGCGCCGATCGCTTCCCCACGCTTTGTCGTAGCTCAATATCCCGTTCACCGTCCAATGCGTCGTTTGTGCGGTATTGACGATCAGAAGCCCTTTTCCTTTGCTCTCTCCGATCGTTCTGTTGCGGTAGAATCGATTGTCGGAATACGACGTATTTCCGGAATACGATGTTTTGAATTTCAACCCTTCGTACAGATTGACATCGACAAAGAAATTCGTGAAATAATACCGACTTTTATATCCGCTCTTATCTAAATCCAATGTACCTAAAGGGCTACATCCTCCTTCTTGGGAAGTAACATTCGGCCGTCTGCTGTTTAAAATGTTGGCCGGACCATTTCCGAAATCCAGCACCGGCTTTCCGTTCTCGTCATATACGGGCTGGCCCTGCTCGTTACGTTTGTACAACGGATATAACCCCGGAGTAAGACGGGCATAGGTAGCAAAATCGGCATACCCGTTATTGATACTGTTTGTCTTCGTGGTCGAGTTACTCATCCCGATATTAGCTCCCACCGTGACATAACGATTAATTTCGTACGACAGATTTGTGCGAGTCGTAAAACGGTCGAACCCTCCGTTACCCGGCTCCAACCCTCTCTGATCCAAGTAGCCTGCCGAGATATAATATTTGAGTTTATCCGTCGCGCTATTGATATTAAACGTATGTTCGTGTTTCAGCCCGGTTTTGATCAGGCTCTCGCTATAATCTTCCCACCATAAGAGCTTGGCCGACGGGTCCAGCTTGCCGTCCAGTCCTACCGGTTTCGCCTTATCATAAGCGTTGTATCCAAAGGCGTTCAGCAATTCCGACGTGGCATACTCGGCAGCCGACGTATATTTCTTTCCTCCGGCCGTCAGTAATCCCGGATTATCTTCGGCTCCATTGCGCAATGCTTCCCACGACAATTCATAATAATCTTTCGGAGAGACCATCTTGTAGTCTTTGCCCGTACGAGTCGAAAATCCGATTTGTCCCGTATATCTGACGGAGGCTTTTTGATGGGCGTTACGCCGTCCCTGTTTGGTCGAGATCAAAATAACGCCATTCGTCGCGCGAGCGCCATACAGAGAAATAGCTGCGGCATCTTTCAAGACCGAGACGGATTCGATATCGTCGGGGTTCAGCTGCTCGATGGCATCGCTCGGCGCTCCGTCAATGATATAGAGCGGAGAGATACTGGAGTTGATCGACGAAGCTCCTCGAATAACGATTTCCGGCCGGCTCCGTCCGCTTCGCTGCGATTTGCTTTCGAGCTGAAGCCCGGGAATCGTGCCTTGTAAGCTGTTTAATATATTGTTCGACTTATTCCGCTGAATATCATCCGCCGTAATGGCCGAAACCGACCCGGTGAACGTCTTGCGGTTGGTAGAACCGTAAGCTACAACAACCAGCTCGCTCATCTGAACCGTATTGGACACAAGCTTAATCGACACGTTTTTATTGCGATACGCCTGAGCTAAAATACGTTCGGTACGATAGCCCACATAGGAAAAGTAAACGCTGTCGTTCGCCTGATTGACCGACAGGTTAAAATTGCCATCCGGATCGCTGATTGTGCCGGCAGTCATATCTTTCGTATAGACGGACACTCCGGGCAACGGCTCACCCGATTCATCGACCACCTTGCCCCGTATAACGATTTTCTCGCGCTGCTGTTGCGCCGAAGCAGATGAAGCCGCCGGATGAGGATCCGTCTGTTTCACATTCGCCTTATACACCATAATCCTCTGATTGTTTACGGTGAAAGCCGCACCCTGCTTTTTCAGGGCATCGGTCAGAATCGTTTCTACCGACTGATCGGTCACATCGATCGTGATGCGTTCACTCAAGTCGATGTCGTTGTTGCGAATCAGGAACGAATAGTCGAACTTTTCTTCAATCAGATCGAACAGTTCCTGCAACGTCGCGTTCTCCAATTTGACGGACATCCGTTGTACCTGCAACGGAGAGGCAGACAAAACACCGGATGTGCACAGCATAAGCGCCAGCAACAAACCGGCCGCCATCTGTCTGCTCAGTTTTCTTAGTTTACTTTGATTCATAGATAATAGTTATTGTTTGGTAAATAGTAATATGTATACTTTATCAAAAAAAACAGAAAAGGAAGCGTGCCTTGTATCTTAATTCTTCCGGCACGCCTTTGAAGAATCCGCCTCAATAAGCTACTATTGAGACGGTTCTTATCTTAATCCAGATTAATTTGATGTCGGATTCTGTGTCAGTTTGCTTCCTTCCGGATAGGCATTGATGGCATTTTGGGGGATGAAATAAACCGTCCGATAATCTTTCGGTTGGATTTCTTCCAGCGCATTGTGCGGTCCCGGATAGTGACGTGTCAACGAATGACCGTTTCGGTAAACATCGTAGCTACGCTCGGCCTGAAAGGCCAATTCGAGCGTACGTTCTTTCTCTATACGTGCTTCGGCATTTTCGGCAGTCAGTACATCGTAACCTTTCCCGGGCAACGAACGCTCACGAACAATGTTAAGCGCAGCTAACGCCGTGGCGTAATCGCCGAGCTTAGCCGCTGCTTCAGCTTTGTTCAGATACATTTCAGCCAAACGGGTAATAACCGGAGAATGCAAGTGAGAGTCTTCTCCTTCGCGCGAACATTTGACAATATAAAACATAGGATATACGCGATTGACTCTCATTTCCGGATCAATTACCCCGGTATATGTATTCCCGTCTTTGTATTGAATCGACCAAATTCCCTGCTCCCGATCAACAGGCGTAAGTGTATACGTTTCGGTATTTTCGACACAGGTAAGTGTTGAATTATCGGCACTGTTTTTTATTTCGGCCTGCACATAATTGTAGTTCGTATGTACTCCCTGAGTGTTATATACCTTTTTGATAAAGCGGAACACCTTTTTTCCGTCCTTTACATACTGCGGTTCGATAAATGCGGCCCGTGCATCAACGATTTTGCCGTTTGCCCAATCGTTACGCCCGGTTTCGTCGAGCAATGCGATATATTTCGCACTGGCATACATTTCGCCCCATCCCATACCGCCAATATTGGCATACATTCCTCCTACCCCATAGTAGTGATCCCAGCCCGAAAATTCGGAAGCCACACGCTTAATGGCAAAAATGGTCTCTTTATTCTGTTCGGGGGTAAAAGTATGATACTTCATAAAATCAGCACGTTCCAGCATCTTATATACACCCGATTGAATCACCTTATCGGCATACTCAATGGCAAGTTCTGCATATTCGGCATTAGGGTGGTCAAATGTACCGCTCATATAAAGATAAATACGGGAGAGCAAAGCCCATGCCGCTTCCCTCGATCCGTAAGCAGCACCGTTATTCTTTGTTATCAACGTAGCGGCTTTCTTCAAATCCGAAATAGCCTGTTCGTATGTCTTTTGCACACTGGAACGATCCGGAAGAGGGCCTAATATATCTTCCGGCGTACCGTTTACGATAGGTACTCCCAGATTCGTTTCCGGATTCTGATAGTACGGTCTACCGTATGCACGACAAAGATAGAAATAGAGAAAGCCACGGATGAAGTAACACTCTCCAAGTTTGTTATCAATATCTTTATTGGTCCCTTCCTCAACAAGTTTGAGAATGTTGGAAGTCTGTGCTATAGCCTTATAACTATTATCCCAAAACGATTGTAGTCGGTTGTTATTTGGTGTGCGCGAATAAGAAATGAATTCGTAAAATGCGTCAGTGGATGTTCCACGTATCATGATGTTGTCTCCTGAATACTCTCCACAGCGATGCATCACATCCGACCATTTTTTCAACTGTGCATAGGCTCCGTTGAGTAATGCATCAAGCGAAGCTTCCGGATTTTTTTTCACCTCATCCGCGGACAAATCGGTATGCGGGAATCGCTCGATATCGCATCCCGTAAATGCCCAGAAAGTTGCCATGATTAGCATTGATATTATCTTTTTCATTGTAATTAAATTTTTATTGATCTTGATATTCCTGTTCATAAGGTAAAATTCACACCGAATATAAATTTACGGATATTCGGATATGGATTGATGGTAATATTTCTGATTCCATCTTTATTAATCGGAGTCTCCGGATCAACTCCCGAATAACCGGTAAGTGTAAATACATTCTCAGCCGAAATAAATAAGCGCAACGCCGAAATCTCCCATCGAGGTAGGTTCAATGTATATCCAAGGGTTAAGCTACGCAGTTTCAAATAATCTCCCTTCTCAATAAAGCGTGATGATACTTTATTCGAATTGGAAGGATTATTGTAAGCAGGCAATGGATGGGTCGCTACATCTCCGGCTTTCTGCCAACGGCTCCAACCTTTGTGAAGTTTCATTTGATTCCTGTCCGTATATGCTCCGTCCGAATCGTATTCCGAACGTGAATAGTGGTAAATCTTACCACCAACTGAATAGCCAAACACGGCATCCAAGTCAAAATTCTTCCAACTCATCTGTGTGGAAAATCCACCGAAAAAGTCGGGCGAGAAACGTCCCAAAATCACTTCATCTGCCTTTGCATAAGATTCGGTAATAATACGTTCGTCTGTTTTCTTATCGGTCGTATACCACTGAGGTTTCCCATTTTCCGGATTCACACCGGCCCACTCACGACCGTAATATGTATCTACATCATATCCAGGCTTCAATATGCCGTTAATACTGCCGGCTATGCCTCCCAAAGAGCTATTGATAAGAACCGGAGGCTCACCTGTCTCGGGGTTAGGGGCACCATACAGTTTTTCAATCTTATTGCGGTTAATTCCTATGTTAAAATCAGCACTCCACTGCCAATCTTTTGTCTTGATTAGATCCGCGCCGATCGAAATATCTAAGCCTTTATTTCTCATCTCGCCGATATTCTGCCATATACTGGTAACTCCGGTCAGTCCTGAAACCGGCCTGCTAAATAACACGTTATCCGTATACTTGTGATAAAAGTCTAATGACATACGCAATCGGTCGAACACAGCCAAATCAAGTCCGATATCAAGCGTATATGTTTTTTCCCAAGTCAGATTTTTGTTCCCGATTTGATAAATCAAGGCGCCCGGCGTTTCATTATAAGTAGAATTAGCAGCATACAAGTCATATTGCGGATAGAGCGATGTCGGGTCGTTTCCTGTTGTTCCATACGAAGCACGTAACTTAAGTTGATTCAACCAGCCGTAATCCATGAAAGCTTCGCGCTCGATATTCCAGCCTCCACTAATGGAGAAAAAGTTCCCGTACTTCTGATTGTCACCGAAGTTAGAGGCCCCATCACGACGGAACGACAGTTGAGCGAGATATTTGTTGTCATATGCATAATGCATGTTAAACAAGAAAGATTGTTTCGCTTTTTCCAAAATATATCCGGCCGCTTTCTCCGGCTTAGCTGTGACATTAAGGACCTCCAATCCGGGTACGAATCCGGTACCATCTGCCTCAATTTTCTTAAAACGATAGTCGTTGTACTCATACGCTACCAATCCGTTGACGGCATGTCTGTCAAAGTTCCGGTTAAAACGTAAAATCTGATTGGTATATCTGCGTTCTGTCTTTTGTGTTTCTTCGGTCAAGCGCCCTTTTACCCCTGAGCCGGCATACGAGCGCGGGTCAGTCAGATAAGTATCTTCATATTGCGTATAGGAATAATTATTGACTGAGGCAAACGTCAGCCAATCCGTGATACGAATATCAAAATCCAGATTTCCCATAAACGTATAAGTCACTGATGCCCCTTTGTTCCATTGGAGATCATACAGATAGTTCGTTGCTGTGCTGTTCACCCAGGTCTTCGATCGGGGAGGGGTCGGTTTCCCGTCTTCCAGGTAAGGACTATCCCAAGGCAGATAAGAATACATGGCTGAAACCGAACGCTCCCGATTATCGATATCTCTCTTTGAACCGGAAATCAGCGGCTTAACAGTCAACCATTTTATCGGCTTTAATTCCGTACGCAAACGGAAAGAATATTTTTTATAGTCGTATCCGATAACCGCGCCTTCCTCGTCATAATACCCGAACGAGCAGTAAGAGCGCAATTTTTCAGTACCTCCTGATACAGAGGCATTATATTCCTGCACCATTCCGGTCTGTGTCGCGATATCCCACCAGTTGTAATCACTCTTGCGCAAATCTTCGTTCCAACGAGGAAATGAAATCATCTCCTGATTCGAAAACGACTTGTAATAATCATATAGTTCTGCCCCATTCATTACTTCTAAATTACCGTTGTCTAAGCTACTCAAACCGAGCTTGGCCGAGACATTGACAGTCAGCTTGTCAGCAGCCCCCTTTTTCGTCGTAACGACAATCACACCATTGGCACCTTGCGAACCGAAGAGCGCAGTTGAAGCGGCATCTTTTAGCACGGTCATGGTTTCGATATCATTGGGGTTAAGCGTAGTACCCGGCCCTGTACCGACGATGACCCCATCAATCACCCAAAGAGGTTGTGTCTCTCCGTTAATAGATGCTTTTCCACGAATGACGACACGTCCGGCCGATCCGGGACGACCGTCACCCGGCGCGACAAATACCCCCGGCACTTTACCATTCAACATGTTCTGTACCGAAGGCGTCGTGATATTCGTCAGTTTCTCATTGCTGAGCGTTTGCAAAGCGCCCGTAAGGCTTTCTTTCTTCTGAACACCGTAACCCACCACTACGATTTCTTCAAGCGCTTGCGTATCTTCCTTCAGGATTATCTGCATGGGCGTGCGCGTGGAGAGTTGCTCAATCGTCAAATAGCCGATATACGAGATTACCAACACGCTTCCTTCCGGTGCTTCGAGCGAGAAGTTCCCGTCGACATCGGTAATTGTACCTATCGTCGTTCCCTTTACCGTGATATTGGCACCAATGACCGGCTCACCGGTCATCGCGTCAACGACAGTACCAGTGACCTTGCCAGCCTGCTGAGCAGTCTGGGTAATCGGCAAAACTTTGGCTGTATGAGCTTTATACACCATAATCCGTCGGTTATTTACGGTGAAAGCCGCGCTTTGTTTTTTCAGGGCATTGGTCAGAATCGTTTCTACCGACTGATCGGCTACATCGATCGTGATGCGTTCACTCAAGTCGATGTCGTTGTTACGAATCAGGAACGAATAGTCGAATTTTTCTTCAATCAGATTAAACAGCTCCTGCAGCGTTGCGTTTTCCAATTTGACAGACATCCGTTGTACCTGCAACGGAGAGGCAGACAAAACACTGGGTGTGCACAGCATAAGCGCCAGCAACAAACCGGTCACCAGCCGTCTGTTCAGTTTTCTTAGTTTGCTTTGATTCATAGATACTAGTTTTAAAAATGTAAATATTTCTGTTATTTATTTAGGACCTCATTCAATTTCAATCATTTCTGAAAGCAGCTACTTGTCACGAATAACAAGCGCTCCCGTAGCATCGTACGCCCAACGGTATCGGTGCTCCATGTCTATTTCGTGCAAAATATCATTGAGCGAAGAGGTGCGAAGAAAACAGCCGGAAAACCGCTCCGTTTTCAACAGTTCGCTATCAACCTGTATACGAACATTATACAACCGTTCCAATTCTTTGGCTAGCGTTATGAACGGTCGTTCCTCAAAGTATATCCGTCCGTCTTTCCATGCGCAATAATCATGCGCCTCAACCCGACGTTTTTCAACACGGCCTGTCTCCCGATGATACGTCAGTTTTTCGTCGGGTGAGAGCACATGCGATGCATCTCCGCGGCCGTTCGGCCAAACGTCGACTTTCCCCGAAAGCAGTACGACATCGACTGTCTCCTCATCGCCATACGCTTTAACATTGAAGTTTGTTCCCAGTACCCGCACCTGCAAAGCGCCCGACTCGACAATAAACGGCTTTTTAAGATCAGGCTTTACCTCGAAGTAAGCCTCTCCTTCAAGCATCACGCTACGCATCTGCTCGCGACGATTCTCGCGATACGTCAAGGAAGAGCCGGCATTGACCCATACAACTGTTCCGTCGGGCAGGACGACTTCGGAACGCGAGCCCGCAGGCACCGTCGTGCGATAGCAGATATCGAGGGATGCGTTACCAGCACGCTTCCCGAGCCAAAAAGCCGAAAGCGCGACAACAACCGATATCATGCAGGCTACAGCAACACTCACCCAGTGTTTCCGTAGCTTTACGGCATTTCTACTTGCTTGAAACCACATCGCGCCGTCCGCCTTTAACCGTCCGGCAAAAAGCGGTACATGCGCCACCGCCCATGTATCAGCCATCCTCCGAAATGTTTCCTTACGCTCATCATCCTGACTCAACCAGTCGAGCAACTCTTTCTCTTCCGTTTTATTTAATTCTCCGGCAAAGTACCGCAGCAGTAATTCTTCTTTCTTATTTCCCATCAGCTTTTTTGTTCCTTTTATAATTATATACACATCGATGATTAGTTGCGTTTAAAATTAAGGACGAAAAATTTCGGTCGTGCGAATATCAGTACAAAACAAGCCTCCCTGCCTAAGCAAACGTTGCGCGTTTTCATAACCGTGCTAAATTGAAGTATTCGTCTTCGATCGATTTGTTAAATTGCAAAAAAAAAGACGGAAATTTTGCAGGATTAAAAATTGTCTCTATCTTTGCACTCGCAAAAAGGCAAGAGAGCTACCATAAAGATGGATTAAGTAGAGTAAGTCTATTTGACAAAACAATGGCCTGTTCGTCTATCGGTTAGGACGCAAGATTTTCATTCTTGAAAGAGGGGTTCGATTCCCCTACGGGCTACAAAAAAAAGATAAGATAAAATAGAGAAATAAAGCGATGGCAAATCATAAATCATCCATAAAAAGAATTCGGCAGACAGCTACACGGTGCTTGCGCAATCGTTATGGAGCTAAAACGATGCGTAATGCCGTAAAGAAGTTGCGCGCTACGGAAAACAAAAAGGAAGCGGAGGAATTGTATCCAAAAGTTTGTTCGATGCTTGACAAGCTGGCAAAGAACAATGTGATACATAAGAATAAAGCCGGCAACTTGAAATCAAAGTTGGCGAAACATGTAAGTGCTTTGGCATAATCGCCTCTATATTCTTCGCTCAAACGAAATAAAAGAGCCGGGCAGTAAATGTCCGGCTTTTTTGGCTAATGGCCTGTTCGTCTATCGGCTAGGACGTGAGATTCTCATTCTCAAAAGAGGGGTTCGATTCCCCTACGGGCTACACTATCGGGCAGAATGGCCATTCATTGCCCTTCTGCCGCTTTTTAATACTTTTTACCACACACACACTCTTCTGTCTTGAAAAAAACGACTATATTTGTTAGCTTTTTACATTAAAATTGTTAGATAAAGATATAAGCACAATGAGTGACGAAGAAATAAAAGCAGCGAGTAAAGAATATTCGTCGAAGAATATTCAGGTGCTCGAAGGTTTGGAAGCGGTTCGCAAGCGTCCCGCCATGTATATCGGAGATACGGGCGAAAAAGGCTTGCATCATTTGGTGTATGAGGTGGTAGACAACTCGATTGATGAAGCGCTCGCGGGTTTCTGTAAAAACATTGAGGTCGTAATCAACGAAGATAATTCAATCTGCGTAACGGATGACGGGCGAGGTATCCCCGTCGATTATCACGAGAAAGAAGGCAAGTCGGCGCTTGAAGTCGTTTTGACGGTGCTTCATGCCGGGGGCAAATTCGACAAGGGAACCTATAAGGTCTCGGGAGGCTTGCACGGTGTCGGCGTTTCGTGTGTGAATGCACTTTCTTCCTATTTGAAAGCAGAAGTACATCGTAACGGAAAGATTTACGTACAGGAATTTTCACAGGGGAAACCTCTCGGAGATATCCGCGAGACAGGAACGATCGACCGTACCGGCACTATCATCTCGTTTAAGCCGGATGATACGGTTTTCACGGTTACGGAGTACAAATACGAAATCTTAGCTAATCGTTTGCGCGAGCTGGCGTTCCTGAATGCCGGCATCTATCTGACATTAACCGATAAACGCGAAAAGAAAGAAGACGGGTCGTTCAAATCGGAAGTCTTCCATTCGAATGAAGGATTGAAAGAGTTTGTTCGCTACATCGACAAATCGAAAGAATCGATGATTCATGATGTAATCCATATCGTAACAGAGAAACAGGGGATTCCGGTCGAAGTGGCGATGACGTACAATACATCGTATAACGAGAGCGTCTTTTCGTATGTGAACGACATCAACACGATTGAGGGAGGAACGCATCTCTCGGGCTTTCGTCGCGGCTTGACGCGTACCTTAAAAAAATATGCGGAAGACTCGAAACTTCTTGAAAAGGCGAAAGTGGAGATTCAGGGAGACGACTTCCGCGAAGGCTTGACAGCCGTTATTTCGATTAAGGTCGCCGAGCCCCAATTTGAAGGACAGACCAAGACGAAGCTCGGAAACAACGAAGTGATGGGTGCCGTCGATATGGCGGTAGGCGAAGCGTTGGGCTACTATCTGGAGGAACATCCGAAAGAGGCCAAAGCGATTGTCGACAAAGTGATTCTTGCGGCTACGGCGCGTCAGGCGGCTCGTAAGGCACGCGAGATGGTACAGCGCAAGTCACCCTTCTCGGGCGGAGGACTGCCGGGCAAACTGGCAGACTGCTCCTCGAAAGATGCGGCAGAATGCGAACTGTTCCTTGTCGAGGGAGACTCGGCCGGCGGTACGGCGAAACAAGGACGCGATCGTAATTTTCAGGCCATCCTACCGTTGCGTGGAAAGATTCTGAATGTGGAGAAAGCGATGGAGCACCGGATCTTTGAAAGTGAAGAGATTCAAAATATTTTCAAGGCGATGGGTGTCACCATCGGCACGGAAGACGACCCGAAGGAACTGAACTTAAGCAAGTTGCGCTACCACAAGATTATCATCATGACCGATGCCGACGTGGATGGAAGCCATATTGCGACGCTGATTCTGACCTTCTTCTTCCGTCGTATGCGCGGACTGATAGAGAAAGGGTACGTCTATCTCGCTACTCCCCCGCTCTACTTGTGCAAAAAAGGAAAGGTGGAAGAATATTGCTGGACCGAGCAACAGCGCCAGAAGTTTATCGACACGTATGGCGGAGGAAATGAAAATCAAGTACATACACAGCGCTACAAAGGTCTGGGAGAGATGAACGATCATCAGCTATGGGATACGACCATGAATCCGGAAAATCGTACCTTGAAGCAGATCACGATAGAAAATGCGGTGGAAGCAGACTCGACGTTTGCCATGCTGATGGGAGAAGACGTGGCTCCGCGGCGTGACTTTATCGAAGAGAACGCAACGTATGCTCATATCGATGCATAATCACATATCCAAATACATACGAGGGCAATTCTTTTCATGAATTGCCCTCATTTATCCATTCCCGAAGCATCTTATGGCTGTTCTGCTCCATACATTATACAAGAACGTCGAATGTGCCGCATCGACCGTTCCTTCTCACCGTAAGCCAAAAATCGGAATCTCGGCGAACCGGAAAGACGGCACCTCGTGCATTGCAGAGCCTTACTTCCAATCGGTCGTGATGGCCGGCGGCGCGCCTGTCCTGATTCCGGTAATCACCGATATGCATACGCTGACTTCGATCGTAGAGGAGTTCGACGGGCTGATTTTTTCGGGCGGGGGCGACATCGACCCCGAATATTTGGGCGAAGCGCCGATTCCCGAACTCGGGGATACGGATTCTTATCGTGACGAGTACGATTTTCTGTTGCTACGGCTTGCTTTCGACCGTCAGTTACCGATTTTCGGAATTTGCCGGGGGCATCAGCTGGTCAACGCCGCATTCGGCGGCACGCTTTATCAGGATATTTACGCGCAACACTCGAAAGAGGCATTGAAACACAGTCAGGAAGAAGCCCGTCATGTGGCTACACATGCGGTCACGTTAGCTCCGTTTCTCTCCAAGCTACAAACAGCATTACATTTCAACGGTTTACCTCAAGCAATATCTCCCCAGTTATCTACTTCAATCGCGGTTAATTCCATCCATCATCAGGCCGTTAAAGATTTGGCACCCGAATTTGTAGCCACGGCTACGGCGCCGGACGGAGTGAATGAAGCGATGGAGCATCCCGAATACCCGATCTTCAGTGTGCAGTGGCATCCGGAGCCTATGGCCGTATCCGGAAACGAGACGATGTTGAACCTCTTTCGTTATCATGTCCATCAGGCGAAAGTATATGCCCGGGCGAAAGCGCTACACCGCACGATGGTCACGATCGATTCGCATACGGATACGCCGATGATTTTTCAAACATTCGACCTCGGGCGCAAGGAAGGAGGCAAAGTCAACCTTCCGTTGATGCGCGAAGGCCTTCTCGACGCAGCTTTTATGGTAGCGTATATCCCGCAGGGCGAGCGGGATGCCGCATCCTTACAGAAGGCGACGGACTATGCGACGGACCGGCTTACACAAGTTATCGAACAAGCCAAACGTTATCCGCAGCAATTGGGTATTGCACAGACACCGGATGATATACGTCGACTGAAAGACGAAGGCAAGAAGGCCATCCTTTTAGGGATTGAAAACGGCTACGCGCTCGGCAAAGACCTGACGAATCTGCACCGTTTCCGGGGAATGGGCGTATCGTATATTACACTCTGTCATAACGGCGACAACGACCTCTGCGACTCCGCCGCAGGACAAGGGGAATGGGGCGGTCTCAGCCCGTTCGGCAAGAAGGTTGTGGCCGAGATGAATCGTCTCGGAATGATGATCGATGTGTCGCATGCTGCCGATCGTACGTTTTATGATGTTCTGGAGCACAGCACCCACCCGATCATCGCCTCGCATTCCTCATGCCGCGCCTTATGCAATCATCGCCGCAACCTTGACGACAATCAGATCAAAGCCTTGGCACAACGAGACGGCGTGATACAAATCTGCCTGTATAAGGGATTTATCAACGAATCGCCGGATAAAGCCTCGTTGAGTGATGCCATCAGGCATATCCTGCATGTGATCGATCTGGTCGGAATCGATTATGTAGGCATCGGTTCCGACTTCGACGGTGACGGCGAACTGATAGGCTGTCGTGCCGCTAATGAACTGATGCAGATCACAATGCGCCTGATTGGCGAAGGGCTGGACGAAGCAAGCATTGCCAAAATATGGGGAGGCAATCTGATGCGAGTTATGCGCGAGGTGCAAAACAATAAAAAATAATCGACAACAATCATGAATATAACAATGAATAAATACGTAGGAGTATTACTCGGCAGTTTGTTGCTATCGTGTTGCGGGCAAAAGAATACGACCAAAGAAGTAACGGCAACACCTGATCAGACGAACGTGCGCACAGAGGCTCCGACGTTCAATGCAGACAGCGCTTATGCCTATATCGAACGACAAGTAGCCTTCGGCCCGCGCGTGCCGAACAGCGAAGCGCACCGATTATGCGCTGATTATCTGGCAGGAGAACTAAAGCGTCACGGAGCGAAAGTCTATGTGCAGGAAGCCGTCTTGACGGCGTACAACGGCGACAAATTAAAGGCCCAAAATATCATCGGAGCCTACCAGCCCGAGAAATCGCGTCGCATACTCCTCTTCGCCCATTGGGATTCCCGTCCTTACGCCGACCATGATGCCGACGAAGCCAATCACCGCAAGCCGATAGACGGTGCCGACGACGGGGGAAGCGGCGTTGGCGTGCTCCTCGAAATCGCTCGTCAGATTCAGGCAAAGACGCCCGACATGGGCATTGATATCGTCTTTTTTGATGCGGAAGACTATGGTACGCCGGAATTCGTCGACGAGTACAAACCCGATACATGGTGTCTCGGATCACAATTCTGGGCCAAAAACCCGCATGTACCCAACTACAAAGCCGAATTCGGCATCCTACTCGACATGGTCGGCTCACGCGGTGCTACCTTTTATAAGGAAGGCACCTCTGTGCAATATGCCGCGAGATACGTAGAGAAAGTCTGGGCCGCCGCACGCGAGTTGGGATACGGGAAGTATTTCATCAACGCGCAAGGAGGCACTATCGTCGACGACCATCAATATGTGATACAAGGACTTCGCATTCCCTGTCTGGATATCATCAACTACGACCCGGATACCCGCTCCGGCTTTGGAGCTTACTGGCATACGCAAAACGATACGATGGAGAATATCGACCGTGAAACATTGAAAGCTGTCGGTGAGACGGTTTTGAGCGTAATTTATAACTATTAAGAATTGACTAAAATGACCATTAACGAGATACAGGACGGAGTAATCGAAGAATTCTCCGTATTCGACGACTGGATGGATAAGTATGCCTTACTGATCGACATGGGCAATGCGCTGCCACCGCTCGACGAGCGATACAAAACAAGTAATAACCTGATTGAAGGATGCCAGAGTCGCGTATGGTTGCAGGCCGATTACACAGACGGAAAGGTGATCTTTCAGGGCGAGAGCGACGCCGTGATTGTAAAAGGCATCGTATCGTTACTCATACGCGTGCTGTCCCATCACACGCCACAGGAGATTCTCGACGCCGATCTGTACTTTATCGAACGCATCGGATTGAAAGAACATCTCTCTCCTACTCGCTCCAACGGTCTCGTCGCGATGCTGAAACAGATGAAAATGTATGCTTTAGCATTCAGCACCAAAGCGACTTAGACCTGATTCACAGCTCTAGACTCAACTGTGCAGGCGGCAGGAGCATAAAGCTCTTGCGATGATAAGGCGTCGTTCCTGCGCGACGGATGGCTTCACGATGCGCTTCAGTGGGATAACCTTTGTTCCTCTCCCAATGGTACGCCGGATATTCCTCGGCCAGTTCGTTCATGTAGTCATCCCGATACGTTTTAGCCAAAATCGAGGCTGCGGCAATGCTCATCATCTTTCCGTCTCCTTTGACGACTGTCTCATACGGAATATCGGGATACGGAGCAAAACGGTTTCCGTCGATCAGCAGGTATTCCGGCCTTACTTTCAGCTTGTCGATGGCGCGATGCATCGCTAAGATCGAAGCACGCAGGATATTCATCCGGTCGATCTCCTCGGGCGTTACGATGCCGATCGCCCAAGCCGTCGCCGTTTCTTCGATGATCGGCCGCAAAGCGTAACGCTTTTTTTCCGTCAGCTGCTTGCTATCGTTCAACAGTTCATTGTGGAAATCAGGCGGCAGGATGACGGCAGCTGCATAGACAGCACCGGCCAGACAACCTCGGCCGGCCTCGTCGCATCCGGCCTCGAGGCGTCCTTTTTTGAGATAAGGTTGAAGCATGTTATGCTACCGTCACGGCCGTTCCACTCGCCGTCACCATCAACATGCTTCCTCCGATCGTTTCATAGTCCAGGTCTATGCTGAGCACCGCATTCGCACCAAGTTCTTTCGCCTGTTCTGCCATCTCCTGCAAGGCCGCATCTTTCGCTTTTCTTAAAACTTTCTCGTAGGCATTCGAACGGCCTCCGACAAGGTCTGTAATACAGGCAGAGAAATCGCGGAAAATATTGGCGCCGATAATCGCTTCACCACTCACGATGCCTCGATACGAGGTAATTGTTTGTCCTTCGACAGAAGGTGTTGTTGTCAGTATCATAATGTTTTTGTATATATAATTTAACTATAAATAGTCTTTTGATTCGTTTTGATTGAATATCTGTATGCACTCCCAAAAACAATCTCGATCTGTTAATGATAAGTCATGTATGAGTATCCTAATCCATTATCAACCTACAATATTTTATTGATTTTAAGAGATCCTCCCTTTGCAAATCCATTCGAATAAGCTAATAATGATTCAAGGATAGGTCTATCTGATTCACCCAAACTTGCTTTCTGTCTTGGTTTTCCTTAAAGCTGCGTAGCATGAAATCTCGATCATATCCGACCCGTTTGCTGAAACGCAGTGTTCCATTTACATAAATCTGTACTTTCTTTCTCATATTCACCATTTCCGGAGAGATATTTACCGAAAACGAAGTTATACGAGAAGTTTCTATTCGAAAGACGTTATCATTGTACTCAGCCTTGATCTTACCTGATTTACGAGGAAAATCAAACGCATTTCTATCTACATGATAAACAACTAAGCTATCGTTTTTGTCATACTTCAACCATTTATCAATTCTAAAGTTAGACTCTTTATGCCAACTCTTCCGCTCCACTAATGTATCCAATTTTATATTGGAAAGCCAATCGATTGTTCCATAACGGTCATCATCAAACTCCCAAGATATCTCCCTTGGAAAAGGATTCCTTTCCCGTTTTACCAAGTCTGAAAATAAAATTCGATATGCTGGCTCCGACTCATCAAATTGAGGAAACCAATGGGGAAAGCCGTTATATCGATATTCATGATAATCGGTATTCATTTTCTTCATCAATTGGGTGAATTTATCATTCGCATGTGGAGGATAGTAATAGTCCTTATCAGTCGAGAAATTTATAAACGAACGATTTCTGATATTCTCTATAAAAGTTCCTCCAGTAAAGACTTTCGGGTAGGTGTTGAATCCATAACATCCGGCAAACGAAGAAGGCAGCTTCATCAAGTACGAGAATGAACCCGTTGCCCCATTAGAATGCCCCGATATAAACACCTTATTGTCATCTATATTAATTGCCTTTTTGATAGATTTCAACATAGCTGGAACCATAAAAAATCCATCATCGGGGAACATCCAGTTAAACTCTTTACTTCCTCGAGGAAAAACCAAAATAACATCATTCAAGGCAGCATATTTTGTATAATACCTGTTCCAATCGAATAGCACCCATGATGCAATTTGAAAATCTGCCAAACGGTTTCCCCGTACGGCACCATGAAGAAAAAATAAAAGAGGGTATTTTTTCTCCGGATTATAATTCTGTGGCAAATGGATAAAAAAAGATGTCCGCGCAGAATCATTTAATTGAAATGTAATTGAATAATCTTGCTTTTGTTTTGTTTTATACGGATGATAATTCCGTATATTATCATATAAAACCATCACATCTTTCATTTGCTCGAAATCAATCTTATGCACTTCGTAGAATTCTTCCTCTTCCTCTCTCAATTTGTCATAAAACAAGGCCTTATCTTTGAGTGCTATATTTTTCACCGTGATCCATCGGGGATCATCAAGTAAATTCTTATAATCAACTTCAGAGTTATTCCCTACTACATACCGCCAACTGGGATATCCATTTTTCGCTGTCTTCATGGCGACAAAAGCGTTCAGGTACTTAAAGGCCTTATCATGATCGTTCAACCATGCAGCCAAGATGGATGCATCGTTCAATTCAGATGTGTCGATGCTGTCAGGAAACAGGTCAAAAGCTTCTTCATACATCCTAAGGGCCTTTTTATGACCATCCATGTCCTTTTCTTTCCACATCACATTATACGCTTTATGTATCAGAATAGAATAATCCTCTTGTCCATACAGCGGGATGCTGAATAAACCCGAAAGCAGAACGATAAAACATTTTACGATCTGTAGTTTCATATTATGAAGATTTACCTTGGTTTATCATCTTTTATTCTCTGTTTCAACATTCTCTTCCTGCACGTATCTCCTAAATCCTCTTATCAGGAAGGGCGCTCATTATAATTGATCAAAACATTTTTCGGATGCGATGGATTCCTTCGACGAGTGCATCCACTTCCTCCTTTGTATTATAAAGTGCGAACGACGCTCTGACGGTCCCTTCGATGCCAAGTGCGTGCATAAGCGGTTGCGCACAATGATGCCCCGTGCGCACGGCTATGCCGAGACGGTCGAGCAACATGCCCATATCGTAATGATGGATATTACCCACCAGAAAAGAGACGACGCTGTTTTTGTGTTCGGTACGTCCGAAGATACGGATATCTTGCATTTCATCGAGCCGTTCCGTCGCATAACGAAGCAGCTCGCGCTCATGCGCCGCAATCTCGGGAAGCCCGATGGCCTGTAGATACTTCAACGCTTCGGCCAGGGCCGTGCTGCCAATGTAATCCGGAGTACCGGCCTCGAACTTATACGGAAGCTCATTAAACGTCGTATACTCAAAGGTTACGTTGTGAATCATCTCCCCACCTCCCTGATAAGGCGGCAGGCGGTCTAACCATTCCGCCTTTCCGTAGAGTACACCGATGCCTGTAGGCCCATAGACTTTATGCCCGGAAAAAGCATAGAAATCCGCATCGAGAAGCTGTACGTCAACCTGTTGATGGGCTACGACCTGAGCTCCGTCTATAAGAACAGGTATCCCGTGTTGATGAGCTATCCGCACAATCTCCTCCACCGGGTTAATCACCCCGAGCACGTTCGACATATGGGTCACGGCTACAAGCTTCGTCCTATCAGTAAACAACCGGAGAAACGCGTCCAGATCGAGTTCACCGCGCTCGTTAAACGGTATCACTTTTAACTTCAGGCCGTGTAATTGCCAGGGAACAATATTGGCATGATGCTCCATCACGGAGACAATTACTTCGTCCCCGGGCGTCGTACAAGCACGTGAAAAACTTGACGCAACGAGGTTAATTGCTTCGGTCGTACCGCGTGTAAAAATGATTTCGGCCGAAGAGCGGGCATTCAAAAATGCCCGTACGGTTTCGCGGGCAGCCTCGTGCGCTTCCGTAGCCTGCTGACTCAAGAAATGAACCCCGCGATGAATATTCGCATTTACAGAATAATACTCTTCCGCAATTTTCTCGACAACGCAACGAGGCTTCTGAGTCGTAGCCGCATTATCAAGATAAATCAACGGCTTACCATATACTTCACGCCGCAAAATGGGAAAATCGTTTCGGATGGATGCTGTCTCTAACATGTTGCAAAGATAGCGCTCTCTCTTGAAAGCAGTGTCCATCCAAGCTGAAAAAATGTGTATAGATGAAATAAAGATATTTAATTTTTAAGTGCTTACAGTAGGACGAATCACAAAATCTTTTTTCTTTGCATCCGGTATTAATTTTTTAAAGTAACAAAACGATGAAGAAAATGATTTTGAGCGCAGCGATCGTTGCTGCCATGGCATTGGGCGTTTCTGCCAATGCACAGGATACGAAAGAGAAGAAAGAGTGCACAAAGACAGAGCAGAAGTGCTGCAAGAAGGAAGGTAAAGAAGCCTGCAAGAAAGAAGGCAAAGAAGCTTGCAAGAAAGACAAGGCTTGCGACAAGAAGAAAGAATGCTGCTCAAAGAAAAAAGAAGCAAAATAAATATCTTCTGATAGATCGAAAGAGTTGCCTCGGTATGAGACAACTCTTTTTTATTTCCCCATGTACTGAGCTTCATCCTTTTGCGCATTAAGGAAATCGCCAACATTCATATCCATATTACACATCAGCATGAAGGCCATCTTATTTCTGTTTTCCGGCTTGCCGGCTACCGGAAAAACAACTCTTGCGAAAGCATTAGCTCAAAAATATAACGCAGTCTACTTACGGATCGACACCGTTGAACAAGGTTTACGAGACTTATGCCATTATCGCGTAGAAGGCGAAGGTTATCGACTATCCTACCGACTCGCGGCCGAGAATCTGCACCTCGGTAACCATGTCGTCGCCGACGGATGCAACCCCATCCTCCTTACCCGGAAAGAGTGGCAAGAGACAGCTCTACAATGCGGGGCCCGATATGTCAACATCGAAGTGGTCTGTTCGGACAAGACAGAACACCGGTTACGGGTAGAAAACAGAACGACAGACATTGCAAACTTATCCCTTCCGACGTGGGAAGAAGTGGAGAAGAGAGAGTACCATGCTTGGGACGAAGAGGTTCTCCTTATCGATACGGCTTGCCGACCGATTACAGACAGCGTAAATGAACTCTATACCAAAGTAGAAGCATATTTGCAGGAACTTCCGAAGCTTTAATACGATCAAAAAATCAAACGAAATCCGGATAGAACTCCGTAACCAAAAGCACAAACACCTATACAAGAGCGAATTGAGCCCATACACCACCCCGAAAGCGCCATTTTGACATACAAAAATTAACCCCACAACAAAAAAACACGCCATTTTGACACATAAAATGCGATGGTATGCGTTTTGTATCTTATCCAATGAAACCGATTCAACAAATTCGGAGGTAACCACTCGATAGAGGGTCGGATATCACGAGATTGACGAGTCGGACTTCAAAAAAAGAACATTAAATTATAGGAGGATTGAATGATGACAACTTTGATTAGAAGAAATCAGAACGACTGGTTACCGTCCATTTTCAACGATTTTTTTGAGCATGAGTGGATGGGACGAACGAACGCAACGGCACCGGCCATCAACGTAAAGGAGATGAAAGACCGTTATACGGTCGAGGTCGCAGCCCCGGGCATGACGAAGGAAGATTTTCACATCAATATCGATGCGGACAACCATTTGGTGATCTCGATGGAGAAAAAGAGTGAAAAGAGCGAAGAGAATAAGGAAGCACGTTATCTGCGTCGCGAATTTTCGTACTCGAAGTTCCAGCAGGCAATGATTCTGCCGGACGATGTAGACAAGGATAAAATCTGTGCAAAAGTAGAAAACGGCGTACTGAATATCGATCTGCCCAAACTCTCGCACGAAGAGATTCACAAGGCACAGCGAACAATCGAAATCAGTTGATTGCGGCCCCGTAAAATAACAGAGACATGTTAGTTAATAAAAGTCAATGTGCGCGAAATCGTACATTGGCTTTTTTGTTTTATGCTGAAGGTTGACTAACTTAGCCGCATGAAATGAATGTCAGCCCGACAGGGCGGATTCATGAAATTTATTTATTATTTAATCAAGATACAATTGGATATGATGAACGAATTAAAAGAAAACAAAGGCGTAATTGCTTTCACTGGCGCTCCGCTGACATTGCTGGGTGAAATGATTCAAATGGGCGACACGGCTCCCGATTTTACAGCCGTAGGTCGCGATAGCAAACCCGTATCTCTGTCCGACTTCAAAGGCAAGACGGTGATTCTTTCCGTTTTTCCGTCAATCGACACCGGCGTCTGCGCCATGCAAACAAAACGCTTCAACAAAGAAGCGACGGCATTGTCGGAGAACGTAGTCGTACTGACTTTGTCGAAAGACTTACCGTTTGCTCTGGGACGTTTCTGCGCGGCCGAAGGAATCGACCGTATTCATACGCTATCGGATTACATGCAGTCGGAGTTCGGCCGGAAATATGGTTTTCTGATCAAAGAAAATATGTTACTGGCACGCGGTGTTGTTGTAATCAATCCGGAAGGAAAAGTCGTTTACGTCGAATACGTGAAAGAGTTGACGACGGAACCTGATTACGAAAAAGCGCTGAACGCAGCGAAAGGCACGCTGTAAGGTGAAACGAGCGATTGTTATAGGCGCCACTTCCGGCATTGGGCTGGAAGTGGCGAAACTTTTACTCGCTCGCGGCTGGGCGCTGGGTGTGGCAGGTCGTCGCGAAGCGGAGCTGGAACGTTTGCGGACGTTGGCCCCGGAGCGGGTGACGACGCAAATGCTCGATGTAACACGCGACGACGCACCGGAGCGTTTACATCGGTTAATCGAGGCCATGGGCGGGATGGAACTGTTCTTTCTCTCGTCGGGCGTCGGGCGGCAAAATACAACCCTGCAAGAAGATATCGAGTTGTGGACGGCAGCTACGAACGTTTCCGGATTTATCCGTATGGTAACAGCGGCCTACCGTTATTTCCACGACAACGGCGGCGGACATATCGCCGTCATCAGTTCGATTGCGGGTACAAAAGGGCTGGGAAGCGCTCCGGCTTATTCGGCCTCCAAACGTTTCCAGAATACCTATATCGACGCTTTGGCTCAGTTGACGCATCTAAAGCAGGACAACCTTATTTTCACCGATATACGACCCGGATTTGTAGATACGGCCATCCTCGACAAGCAAAAGAAATATCCGATGCTCATGCGCCCGGAAGTTGTGGCTCGACATATCGTCCGGGCAATAGAAAAGCGCAAACGCGTTGTGGTCATCGACTGGCGTTACCGTCTTTTGGTCTTCTTCTTGCGACTCGTTCCACAACGTATCTGGGAGCGCTTAAAAATCAGCAACAATTAATGGATTGCAAGTGCTCTCGCATAAAATTATCCGGAGATACAAGAAAAAAAACGTTTTTTTTCTTGCATGTTAAAAAAGGTGATGTATCTTTGCACGTGATATAATCAAGTAAACAAAAAGTGAAACGATTTTACACCTACAAGTATTATTACTTTTATCTTCAAACAGATAAAGGCAGGACTTGATATGTGTGAAAAGAATGTAAGAAAGTGCCATAGGGTATTAGACATTTAAAAAGAATCCTGCCATGTGAATGGCGGGATTTTTTTTTGATGTTGCAAACATGAAGAAAAAAAAGAAAGATAGAGAATGAGAAAAGTTGCCATACAAGGGATAGCCGGTTCGTACCATGATGTAGCGGCGCATCGCTATTTTGAAGACGAACCGATCGAGTTAGTGCCGTGCGAGACGTTCAAGGAGCTTGTGCGAAGAGTCGCGTCCGATGAACGGACGGTCGGAATCATGGCGATCGAGAACACAATCGCCGGCAGTTTGTTGCAAAATCACGAATTGATCCGACAAAGCGGGTGCGTGGTGGCAGGAGAGTATAAATTACGTATCATGCACTCACTGGCCGCACTTCCGGGCACCAAAATGTCCGATCTTACGGAGATTAATTCGCATCCCATCGCCCTGATGCAATGCGATGATTTTCTGGAGACGCTTCCGCATGTCAAGCTCGTCGAGATGGACGACACAGCAGGCAGTGCACGACGGATCGCCGAGGAGAACATGGAAGGCCATGCCGCCATCTGTGCACGTCGGGCAGCCGAGATGTACGGGCTGGAGGTGCTGGCCGAAGGTATCGAGACGAACAAACGCAACTATACGCGCTTTCTGGCCGTGGCCACTCCGTCGATGGCTTCCGAACTCCTTGAAGGAGTGACAAAGAACAAGGCTTCGCTCGTCTTCTCCCTGCCACATACGGCCGGCAGCCTCTCGAAAGTTCTGACGATTCTCTCGTTCTATGATATGAATCTGTCGAAAATACAGTCCTTGCCGATTATCGGGCGCGAATGGGAATATTTGTTTTACGTCAATCTGACGTTTTCGGATTATCCACGCTACAAACAGGCGCTGGATGCGATTATGCCGCTGACGAAGGATTTGAAAATTTTAGGTGAATATGCAGAAGGAAAACAAGGTATATGATGTTATGCCTGCCGCGCGTGTGGACAGCGTGCAGGAATATTACTTTTCAAAGAAACTGAAAGAAGTCGCCGCGATGAACGCCGCGGGAATGCGTGTGATCAGCCTCGGCGTGGGAAGTCCCGACTTGCCGCCATCGGACGAGGCGATCGCCACGCTCTGTCGCGAAGCATGCCGACCGGATGTGCACGGTTACCAACCTTATACAGGCATTCCCGAACTGCGGCATGGCTATGCGGGATGGTATCGGCGATGGTTCGGCGTAGAGGCAGACCCCGAAACGGAAATCCTGCCGCTTATCGGCTCGAAAGAAGGGATTCTGCATATCTCCATGGCCTTCCTCAATCCGGGCGACGGCGTGCTCGTGCCTAATCCGGGCTATCCGACGTACAGCTCGGTGAGCCGGCTTGTCGGGGCAGACCTCATCGCCTACGAGCTACACGAATCGAACGGCTGGCAGCCCGATTTCGACGCACTGGAGCGGATCGTGGACGAGCGAAAGGCCGGCGGCCTCGCCCGTATCAAACTGATGTGGACGAACTACCCGAATATGCCGACCGGTGCTGACGGAGACGACGCTCTGTTCGAACGGCTGATCGCTTTTGGCCGTCGCCACGGAATCGTGATCTGTCACGATAACCCATACAGCTTCATCCTCAACGATCATCCGCGTAGCATCCTGCGCGTAAAAGGGGCGAAAGAGATCGCGATCGAACTCAACTCGATGAGCAAAGCGCACAACATGCCGGGATGGCGTATGGCGATGCTGGTGTCGAACGCGCAGTTCGTAGAATGGATTCTGAAAGTGAAGAGCAACGTCGATTCAGGGCAGTTCCGTCCGATGCAATCGGCCGTAGTCGAAGCGTTGAATGCACCGCCGGCCTGGTATGCCGAGATGAACCGTATCTATCAGAGCCGTCGCAAGTTGGCCGGGCAAATCATGGAAGCGCTGAATTGTACGTACGACGAGCAGCAAGTGGGTATGTTTCTCTGGGGAAAGATCGCCGATACGGAAATAAGCGGTGAAGCGCTGGCCGATCGTGTACTGCGCGAAGCGAAGGTATTTATCACGCCCGGATTTATTTTCGGCAAGGCGGGCGAACGCTATGTACGGCTGTCGCTCTGTTGCAAGAACGAACAGCTGGCCGAAGCGCTGGTACGGGTAAGCCGTATACGAAAACAATAAAACGAAGTTTTGATAAACAGAAAAAAATAAAGTGTATGGAACAGTTAGAACTACAATCTATTTTATTACCGGGAATCGAAGACAAGCGTCCGCTCGTGATTTCCGGCCCGTGCAGTGCCGAAACCGAAGAGCAGGTCTTGACTACGGCCAAAGGATTGGCGGCGATCGGTATCCGTATCTTTCGTGCGGGTATCTGGAAGCCTCGCACCAAACCCGGCGGCTTTGAAGGAGTAGGTACGATTGGACTGCAATGGTTGAAAAAGGTAAAGGAAGAGACGGGCATGTACGTAGCTACCGAGGTGGCCACGAGAGATCATGTTTTTGAAGCCTTAAAGGCCGGAGTCGATGTGTTATGGATCGGTGCGCGAACAGCCGTCAATCCGTTTGCCATGCAAGACGTAGCCGACGCGCTGCGAGGGGTCGATATACCCGTGCTGGTCAAAAACCCGGTGAATCCCGATCTGGAGCTATGGATCGGCGCCATCGAGCGGCTTTACGGGGCGGGCATCCACCGCATCGGAGCGGTACATCGCGGGTTCAGCTCGTTCGACAAGAAGATGTATCGCAATCTTCCGCTCTGGCATATCGCCATCGAGCTGCGTCGCCGCATGCCGAACTTACCGATCATTTGCGACCCCAGCCATATCGGAGGCAAACGCGAACTGATCGCCTCACTCTGTCAGCAGGCGATGGACTTGAATTTCGACGGGTTGATCATCGAATCGCATTGCGACCCCGACCACGCATGGAGCGATGCGGCGCAGCAGATTACGCCCGAGGTGCTGGATTATGTACTGAACCTGCTCGTCATCCGCGAGTCGAATCAGACGACCGAGAATCTGCACGAATTGCGCCGACAAATCGACGGCATCGACGAGAGTCTGCTCGAGTTGCTGGCCAAACGCATGCGTATCTCGCGAGAGATCGGGGTGTATAAGAAGGAACACCAAATGCCGGTACTGCAAACGCCTCGCTACGGAGAGATTCTGGAAAATCGCACGAAGGCAGGCATGGCCATGGACCTGAATCCCGACTTCGTACTGGCTATCCTGAAAGAGATTCACGAGGAATCGGTACGCCAGCAAATGATTGTCATGAACGAATAAACCGAACAAACAATGAAAATATTGATTCTGGGTGCGGGAAAGATGGGGGCTTTCTTTACCGACCTGCTGAGTTTCGACCACGAGGTGGCCGTACTCGAACAAGACCCCAAACGGATGCGTTTTATCTACAATGCCTTGCGCATGCAATCGGTCGACGAGATCGACGCGTTTGCCCCCGAGATGGTCATCAACTGCGTGACGCTGACCCAAACGATCGAGGCTTTCCGAAGCGTATTGCCGCACCTTCGGCCCTATTGCATCATTGCCGACATCGCCTCGGTGAAAACGAACCTGCTGGAATTCTACAAAGACAGCGGATTTCCGTACGTCTCTACCCACCCGATGTTCGGGCCTACGTTCGCAAATCTCGGCAACCTGATGCAAGAGAACGCCATCATCATCTCCGAAGGCGATCACCTCGGCAGAATCTTCTTCAAAGACTTATATGAAAAGCTCAAACTGAACATCTTTGAATACACGTTTGAAGAACATGACAAGGTCGTCGCTTACTCGTTGGGCATTCCGTTCGCTTCGACGTTCGTTTTCGTTGCGACGATGGTACATCAGGATGCGCCGGGAACGACTTTCAGACGCCACATGAAAATCGCGCGAGGCGTCCTTTCCGAAGATGATTATCTACTGACCGAAATCCTGTTTAATCCACGTACGCCGAGGCAGATCGACCGTATCCAGCGCGAGCTGGACGAATTACAGAGAATCATCTCCGAGCGCGATACGGAAGCGATGCGAGGCTATTTGGCGCGTCTGCGCAAAAAAATCGAATAGAGTAAAACGCGTAACCGGAAAACTTTTTACCTTTACGCGGTTTAAAATAGAAAAAATATGGCTTCGGCAGGAAAAGAAAAATATTGGAAATATTCGCTCGGCATCCTGATCTTGTTGTTGGGATGGGTGATTGTTAAGGAATTGTGGGTGTTTGTAAACGGGCTGCTTGGGGCCTTCACTATTTTTGTGATCGTACGCCGACAGATGATTTACCTGACAGAAAAGAAAAAGATGAATCATGTTCTGGCCACAATTCTTATCCTGTTCGAAGTAGCAGTCGTCATTACGGTTCCGCTGTATTTTATGGTTTGGGCGTTGCTGGGAAAAGTACAGGACATCAACATGGACATTTCGTCCCTGCAAAAGATGATTGAAAACCTCGAGATGCAACTCCAGCAACGATTCGACTACGATTTGTTCTCGTCCGAGAATCTGACAACGGCTACGAGCTATATCAGCACAGCCATACAGTACCTTATCAGTCAGATGAGCAGTATGGTCGTGACCGTTGTAGTGCTGATCTTCCTGTTGTATTTCATCCTGCTTAATTTCCGGGCGATTGAGCAGTATTTCTACGAACTGCTTCCATTTAACCCTGAAAACAGGAAAGATATCGCCAACGAAGTATACGTTATGGTACGCTCCAACGCCATCGGTATCCCTTTACTTGCCATCATACAAGGCTTGATTGCCTACATCGGGTATCTGATATTCGGTGTGCCGAGCGCTTTGCTTTTCGGTTTTCTGACGTGCTTTTCAACCATCATTCCACTGGTCGGCACCGGCATCGTATGGGTGCCGATCGTGGTGTATCTGATGCTGGTCGGCGATTGGACGAACGCGATCGGGTTGGGAGCATTCTGCGCCATCATCCTCACGAATATCGACAATGTGATCCGTTTCGTCCTTCAGAAAAAACTGGCCGATACGCATCCGCTGATCACGGTTTTCGGCGTAATTCTCGGTCTGTCGGTTTTCGGATTCTGGGGGATCATTTTCGGCCCGCTGTTGCTCTCCATCTTTTTTCTGCTGATCAAAATGTTTAAGACCGAGTATCTGGACAAAGGCAAGATGTGATAACGGCTATTCCTTGACTCGGTCACTGATAAACTCGTTCGTATATTTCAGCAACTCCGTAAAGTGACGGGAAAAACGCATGGACTCCTCGTGGCGGATGGTAATAAATTTTTCACGCCCGTCGGCCTGATACGCAATTTGGTAGATCATGTCGGCTACAGGCTGATCCGGTTCCTTCTCAAAGCCGTATGAATTGTTCATGCCGAAAAGCTTACTTTTAGCCAGTAACGCTTTGAACCGTGCATATTCCTCGTCGGTCAGGGTCCCTTCCGCACGGTAAGGTTCGTACTGTTCAAAACGGATGTTTTGCTTCTCTACGACGTAATGCCCCAGGCTGTCTAACGAGAAAAAAAGCCGATACGTTCGGGTGCTCTCCAGCACGTAGGTATAAGAAAAATTCTTCGGTTCGCTTCCTCCGCAACGGGTCAGCAACACCACGGTGAGCAGAAGCAAAAAGGTTGTTTTAAAAAATGTCTTCATCTGTTCGTTGTGTTTTGTAATTCTTCTCCCCCTTATACCGAATGTCATGATCCGGACAAAGGGAGAGAAGTAAAAAGTAGTAAAAAATAATATGGCTGTCCGATAAAATACAAGCGTTCTTTCGTCCTCTATCATACGAAAAGACTTCTTGATCTTAAGGAAGCACTCATTCATCTTAAGGAAACGATCCT
>NZ_JAUMYS010000111.1 GCF_030528505.1 Tannerella sp. | reverse complement strand
GGAGCTGATCCACAGGCGGTCGAAAGGTTTGCGGCAATCCAAATAAGCATAGATCGTAGGCTCGGCACTCGGCGCCTTGCCGTCTTGCGACGGTAGGTTTCCGAGAACCTGCCCCCGAACCGTACGTACAAGTCTCCCTGTATACGGCTCTCCGTTGGTTTTTCCCATTTTAGCGAACATGAATTTTAGCATTACAGGTTTCACAAACAGCCAAAGTTTTACGGTATCTTTTGAGCATCTGTTGTTCCCACTCATTCTCTCCCTTGAGGTCTTTGAGTGTACGCACGTGATGCATCACCGTTTTACCTTCCGCTCCACATAATTCACACCTTTCAGCTTTCAGTCTCTCAACAAGACTCGGATAAGGACTGATGTTTGTGTTCGGAATGTTGTCGCATTGGGCATAATCTTTAGCTGTCTTTCGTCTAAAACCTTCATTATAAAGCACTCTGACTTTCTTTTGCCCTTTCTTGTCTATGTAGGGTATGATAAAGTCTTTGCCTTTGCGGAGTTTCTTTATCATCTGCGCCATAGTCATGTTTTGTTTTTGAGCAATAGTTTTGAACATACTGTACTTCATATTAAATCCGAATGAATTACCGAGATATGAAATGTTGTTAGCAATAGAATAGTAGTTGTAGAATCCTCTTATTTCTGCATTGTATTGTGCGAGAATATCTTCTGGCTTCATTCCTATCATGTATGAACGAGTTTTCGGTTTCCAGACTTCTTTACCCTTAACTTGCTTGATGTATACGGCATCATAGTCCAGTAACTTCCGTCTGACCGTCTCGTTGGATACGTTTAGGACAATTCTACCATTGAAGGGTCTTCTCAAAACTCCATTTCTATTACGCCTTAGAGCTTGGGACTTGCGAACATAGATTTCATAACCGAGAAACTTGGCAGGATTTTGTGCATGCGTTATTAGCGTTTTCTCTTCTGACAACTCCAATTTGAGTTGCTTGCTCATGTATTGAGCGATGTTTGCTTTGATTTGCATACACTCAGCCTTGCTGCAAATAACTCCAACAAGGAAATCATCGGCATATCTCACATATTTCAATCTTTTGAATGTTTCGTCCATATTTAAGCCATAGGGCGTGTTAATCATCTCTTTCTCGACTTTCCGAATCTCATCCATCAGTTGTTCTCTGACAGATTCATTCTGCTCGGATTTGTTTTTTGCTACCAGCCTGCTTCTTTTATTTTCAAGGCGTTTATACTCCGTACTGCCCCGTCTTTCCTTGCCTTTGTCAAAAGATTTGGCATATTCCTTCATGTACTTGTCGAACTTGTCAAGGTAGATGTTTGCCAAAATTGGGCTTATCAATCCTCCTTGCGGTGTTCCACTATATGTTTTGTGGAATTTCCAATCTTCCATGTATCCTGCGTTCAGAAATTTCCTAATTAAACGTATAAACCTTTCATCGGCTATTCGTTCTTTCAAGGTATTTATAAGAACTTCGTGGTTGATGTTGTCGAAGAAGCCTTTAATATCTCCTTCAATGAACCATTTTGTTCCACTGAACGATTTTTGAATGTGGGTCAGTGCAGTATGGCAACTCTTATTGGGTCTGAAACCATGAGAGGTGTACTCAAAATACCCTTCATAAATGGCTTCAAGAATCATTCGTGTTACCTCTTGTACCAACTTGTCTTCAAAAGAGGGAATTCCAAGCGGTCTTTTCTTGCCGTTCTTCTTTGGAATATACACCCTCTTGGCAGGACGTGGCTTATAAGTCTCATTTTTGAGACTTACGATAAGGTTATCTATTCTCTGAATACTCATCTGGTCAATTGTTTTGCCATCTGTTCCTGATGTCATATTGTCCTGCTTAGCGTAAATGCGTTGATAGGCAGTGTAAAACATCTGCTCATTAAATAGATTACGGTACAGCCGTTCGTACTTATAGTCCGAATCAGTGCTGTGTTCACTTAAAATGTTTAATACATTCTCTGAATTTCTCATACGTCTCACACGTCTTTCTTTGTTTGTATTAAAGTTTCCAACTGCTTCCCTTCGCCATGTACAGGACGTTATCCTGCTCAGACTACTACGGAAGCTCCGTTGCCATATCGGGTTTTCAGAGGCTATACCTCATAGCCTTTCGGCTCCCCGACTTAGGCAATCCCCATTTAGCTTGCATAATAACTATTAGCGTGACAAGCTGTCGGATGCGACGTTCGACCTTTTGTCCACATATTGTGGTTGTGCCGTAGTTTGTCCTTTTGCTCAATCCGTCCGACTACATCGGAAGAGTACTACGGCGTGACGTTTGTAATTGCCTTCCGTCACGGCTCATTTAACAGCCACTGGACTATCGTTCAACCAATTCAGGCTTCATCCTTGTGCTTGTCTTTCTACCTCGTCATTCAGTCGCCACACGGCAATTTGTGGACTTATGCCTTTACCGACATGCTACACTCCCCATTGGGTTTCCCCTTTGGATAAGTCGGTTGGTAGTAGGTTATTTCAAAGGACACGAACCTAATCTCTTGCTAAGGAGATATTTATTATGCAGCCTTATGGGCGCACAGGCGGAAGATCAACTCGCCTTCGCGTCCGGCGTCGGTGGCGACGATGATGCGATCGCTTCGGTCGAAACACTTGCGGATGATATTGAGTTGCTTCAAGGCGGACGGGTCGTCCATATAGGTCGTTCCTTTGCGGATCTGTCGGACGACTAACCGGAAAGGATCGGGGATAATGGGCAGTTGCTCGCGGCTGTACGTCGGGAAGCCGTATGCTTCGGGCATCGCAAGGGTAACGAGGTGTCCGAAGGCCCAGGTAACCACATGGCCGTTTCCGGAGAAACAGCCCTCTTCTTTGTGCGTTGCACCGACGATGCGGGCTATATCGCGGGCGACCGAGGGTTTCTCGGCAATGATACATTTCATGGGATACGATGGTTAAGGTTGAGATAAAATAACCGGCCGAACGGTGGCGTCCCATCCGTCCGGCGGTTCATGAGAGCGGAGAAAAAGGCTACATCCTGCGCCCTCTTTTGCGAGGCTGCTTCTGCTCTTCGTTCTCCTGTTTTGCCTGTTGTTTTTCGGTAGGGCGCACCTGACCGCTTTTGAGGGGTTCCTTGACGTGCCTGGTAGCTTCGTTCGTCTTACCTTCATTGTTGACGGCTACCTGTGTCTTGTGCCCTTCGGCCACGGCTTCGACCTGTTCCTGCTTTTTGTCCGGATTATAGCGATAAAAACGGGGACGCTGCTGCTCCTTGTCGTAACGGACATAAGCACTGAAGATTTCGCCTTCCTTATCCACCATATTTCTCAGATACAGGGTGCGTCCTTCCGAAAGGGCTTTCTGCTGTTTCTCGGTCAGCTGATACTTGCAGAGGGCTGCCGGCACACCGTACGGAGAATCCGCCTGCGGCTTTTGAGAGAGTTGCCTGCGTTCTTTGAAAGAAAGATTGTCGTTGAAGATAAACTCGATGCCTCTTTTCTCGGCATTGACCTGAAGCGTGGCATCGAACGGTTTGCCGCCACGCGAGAGCATACCTTCTACTTTCACGGGCTTACCTTCGGTCAGGTCCCGATGCTGCTGTTCGGTCAGCAAGACGCTTTTAATCTCTTGCGGAATGATCACGCGGTCGGCACGAAGGGCGACCAGCTCATTGGTCAACGGGTCGATTGAGACGTAGCCTTTGAAGGGTTCGCCGTTTTTTGGGATCAGCTCCACCTGTTTCCCCAGATTGCCCGAATGCAGCAGCGTCGCTTTTTCGTCCTCGCTGAAACGATAGCCCATATAGGGAAAATCGAGCTGCGGC
>NZ_JAUMYS010000110.1 GCF_030528505.1 Tannerella sp. | reverse complement strand
TTTTCAATTTTCACTTTTCACTCTTCACTTTTCCCTCTCTTATATTTCCACCGCTTGTGTGTCCAGAGCCAGTTGGCCGGGTTGCGCAGGATGGTCTGTTCCATGCGGCGCGTATAGTCTTCGGTGATTCGGTTCTCCGGCAGCTCTTTCGGACGGTCGGTAATTAACTGAAAGTCGACCGTGTAATGTCCGCGTTTCTCCTGTCTGACGTCGGCATAAATCACCGGCACATTCAGCTTGACGGCCAGACGCTCCGGGCCTGTCAGCATGGCCGACTCCTGATTCAGAAACGTCGTCCAGTAGTGCAGGTTAGCGCGGCTCGGCGTCTGGTCGGCGATAAAGACGAAGAGGCTCGGCTGTTTTTCGCGGGTGAGGCGGACTACTTCGCGCACCACGTCTTTCTTCCTGATACCAAAAGCCCCGAAGCGTGTGCGCAGAAAAATGAACAGTTTGTCGAACGCCTTGTTGTTGAGCGGACGATAGATTTGGTAAACATTCAAGTCTCCACCGAAGCACGACGGAAAACCGGTGAACCATTCCCAGTTGCCGTAATGTCCCATCACGAGGATCAGGCTCGTGTGACCCTGTGCCAAAAGCGGCTGAACCATCTCGGGATTCGACAGGTGCGACCGACGGAGCAGTTCCTCGTGCGAGATGCCCGCCAACTTAATCGTCTCGACGATATAGTCGGCGAAATGCCGGTAAAACCGCCGTTCCAGATCGCGCCGTTCTCGCTCCGTCTTTTCGGGGAACGCATGACGCATGTTGCGCCGCACCACCTTCAACCGGTACCGCGCGACACGGTAAATGATAAACGACAACGCGTCGGAAAACACATATAAAACCCCCATCGGGAGCAGGGCGCAGGTTTTTACCCAGACGTATAGCAGTGCGTATAACAGTCGGTTGCCCATGATGTTCAGTCGATAAGGGTTGCCGTTAATGTCGTGTTATCCGCGTTCCACCCCTCCAGCCTGACGGGTATGATGCGATTGACCAGCGCTGCGTCGTAGGGCGCTTCCGTTTTGATGTAGTTTGCCGTGAAGCCGTACATGCGGTTGCCTTTGCGCGCGTGTTCGAAGAGTACTTCGGCCGTCGTGCCGATGTGTGCCTCGTAAAACTCGCTGAGCTTGCGGTCGGATAAATCGAGCAACGCTTTGCTGCGCGCGTGTTTCACTTCGGGCGAGACGACCGGCGTGATTTTCAGCGCCTGTGTGCCGGCACGCTCCGAGTAGCTGAATACGTGCAGTTGCGAAACGGGTAACGACTCCAGAAACTCCCGGCACGCCTCGAAATAGGCGTCCGTCTCGCCCCGCGTTCCCACGATGACGTCTACGCCGATAAACGCGTGCGGCATCAACGACTTGATGCGTTCCACCCGTTGGCGGAACAGCGCCGTGTCGTAACGCCGGCGCATCAGCTTCAGCACTTCGTCGCTTCCGCTTTGCAGCGGGATGTGGAAATGAGGCATAAAACGGTTGCTGGTAGCGGCGAACTCGATGATCTCGTCCGTAATCAGGTTCGGCTCGATCGACGAAATGCGGTAACGTGCGATACCTTCCACCTCGTCGAGCGCGCGAATCAGGTCTGAAAACGTTTCGTTCGTGCTCTTCCCGAAATCGCCGATATTCACGCCGGTCAGTACGATCTCCTTGCCGCCTTCGCGCGCCACCTGTTCGGCCTGCGCGACGAGGTCGGCGATCTTACCGTTCCGGCTGCGTCCGCGCGCAAACGGAATCGTGCAGAAAGAGCAGAAATAGTCGCATCCGTCCTGCACCTTCAGAAAATGACGCGTGCGATCGCCCGACGAACACGAGGGCGTAAACGTGCGGATGCTCTTCGTCTCCGATGTGACGACCTTCTTCTCTTCCGTCCATTCATTCAGATAGCGGATTACGTCGCCCTTCTGCTCGGCGCCCAAAACCATATCCACATGGTCTATCTGCGATACTTCTTCGGGCTTCAATTGCGCGTAACATCCGGTAACTACCACAAAGGCATCGGGGTGTTGTTTGCGTACCCGCCGGATCAGCTGGCGGCATTTCTTGTCGGCCAGCTCCGTCACCGAGCAGGTATTGATGACGCATATATCGGCTTGTTCTCCGTTTCGGACTTTACGGATGCCGTGTGCGGCCAGTTCTTTCCCGATCGTCGACGTTTCCGCAAAGTTGAGTTTGCAGCCCAACGTATAATAGGCCGCCTTTTTGTTTTCAAAAACCGCTTCGTCAATCATCTGCCCTTGTTATTGTATGAAACCGCAAAGGTAGAAGAAATTCCAAGAACGGCAAAAGCACCCGATTACTCTTTGGATCATTCTGTCTTTATCGTAATTACACATTTTTTTTTACTTTTGCAGCCTTGAACAAAAAGTAAATGGCAACGTGATGATTAAGGAAAATTTTATCAAGTTATACGAAACGAGTTTTCGCGAGAATTGGGATCTGCCGTCGGTGTCCGACTATGGCGCGGATCAGGTGTTTTTCTTTCGCGATGTCGCCCGCGAGATCGCCCGGTTGCATCTCGTACTGGAGCAATGTCGGGTGAAGAAGGGCGATAAGGTTGCGCTGGTCGGGAAAGATTGCGCGCACTGGTGTATTGCCTACATGGCGACGATTACGTATGGTGCTGTGATCGTTCCGATTTTGCAAGACTTCAATCCGAACGATATTCATCACATCATCAATCACTCCGAGTCGGTCGTCCTGTTTGTCTCCGACCGTATCTGGGACACGCTCGAAGAAGAAAAGATTCCGGATGTGCAAGTCGCTTTTTCATTGACCGATTTCCACTGCATCTTGCGTCGGGAAGGAATGCCTTCGCGATTGCGTCGGGAAGATGTGGATGCGTTGATGGCCAAAAAGTATCCTGACGGTTTCGCGAAAGAAGATATCCGTTATGCGGAGGTCGGTAACGAGGAACTGGTCGAGATTAACTACACGTCCGGAACGACAGGTTTCAGCAAAGGGGTGATGCTGACGGGGAATAATCTGGCAGGCAACGTAACGTACGCTCAAACCCTGAATCTGATGTTTCGCGGAGATGATGAACTTTGCTTTCTTCCGTTGGCTCATGCGTATAGCTGCGCCTTTAATTTGCTCACCCCGATGGCTATCGGGGCGCACGTCCATGTGCTCGGCAAGCTGCCGTCGCCGAAAGTGCTGCTCAAGGCTTTTCAAGACGTGAAACCGAATTTGATTATCACCGTTCCGCTGATTCTTGAGAAAATATATAAGAACGTCATCCTGCCGCAGCTTAATAAGCGTTCGATGAAGATGGCGCTGAGCATTCCGCTGCTGGCCAACCGGATTTATTCGCAGATCAACAAACGCCTGACCGACACACTGGGAGGACGGTTTTGCGAAGTCATTGTCGGGGGGGCAGCCATGAATCAGGAGGTGACCGACTTCCTTTGTAAAATCAAATTTCCGGTAACCATCGGGTACGGAATGACGGAGTGCGGCCCGCTGATCAGCTATTCGAATCATCGGGTCTTCGAGCCTACTTCGTGCGGGCATATCCTGAAAGATATTATGGACGTGCGTATCGATTCTCCCGACCCGTATCATGAGGTCGGAGAAATACAGGTGCGCGGCGAGAATGTCATGTTAGGCTATTTCAAGAACGATGAGGCAACCGCAAACGCCTTTACCGAAGACGGTTGGCTGCGCACCGGAGATATGGGAACGATTGATGAGGAAAAGCGTATCTTTATCAGAGGACGAAGTAAAACCATGATATTAAGCTCAAACGGCCAGAATATCTATCCTGAGGAGTTGGAATCGAAGCTCAATAATATGCCTTTTGTGATGGAGAGTCTGGTGCTTGAGCAAGACGGAAAAATTGTAGCGCTTGTTTATCCGGATTATGATTCGGTCGATACGACGGTCGTTCAGCACAGTGATTTGCCGGCCATCATGGAGCAAAATCGGATCGAAGTAAACAAGCTGCTGGCTCCTTACGAACGTATAGCCCGAATCGAACTTTACCCGACCGAATTTGAAAAAACGCCCAAAAGAAGTATCAAGCGTTTTCTTTACCAAACGTTGTCCGGGCAGAAATAAAAGGCTCTATTTTTCTTTTATATATATTAATGTATATACTGGCTTGTAGCTTTATTTA
>NZ_JAUMYS010000109.1 GCF_030528505.1 Tannerella sp. | reverse complement strand
TCCGACATCCGAGCTTTTTGCTCCGATGTCTGACCTTTTTGCTCGGAAATCGATGGAAAGCCAACCGCCTATACCACGAAATTTTAACTACCTTTGCATGCGGATACGGGCAAAGCCAAACGCCCGCCTTGATAAACGAATAATGAACAAAGGAGTAAAAAAAGTTCCGAATATTCTGTCGATTTCGCGCATCATCCTTTCGCCGGTCATGCTCGCGGTGGCTGATCGGCCACCTGCATTGGCGGCCATGATCCTGCTGATCGGTCTGACCGACGCGGCAGACGGACTCATTGCCCGACGTTATCATTGCCAAAGCGCCGCCGGTGCACGGCTCGACTCGTTCGGCGACTGGATATTCTTCGGTATGACAGGGATCGTCTTTTGCACGAAATACGAGTCGCTCGTCATCGAGCATATCTGGGAACTGGCGGCCATCGTGACCGTCAGAGGCCTCGCACTATGCACCGCCCGATACCGCTTCGGACGGTTCCTATCCATTCATACGCTCGGAAACAAACTGACCGTAGTGCTTGTCTTCGCCACGATACTGTTCATCGTATGCGAAGGCAAAGTAAACGAAATCATTCCGAAAGCGGTGCTTGCAACGGCGCTGCTCGCAGCCGTCGATGAATATTTGATTATCCTCACGAGCGAAAAAATCGATCCGGACCGGCGTAGCTTCTTTGCGGGAAAAACAAACAGAAAACGTTTCTGAAAATCTTCTTCTCTATCATCTGCCCCCGACCATCCTATCGACACGTTGGGATAAAGAGAAAGGCCCCCTTACAGCTGAACCTTTTTCTCCAGCGTGCCGTCTTCCGTATAATATTTCCACGTACCCGTCGGATGATCTTTATCGTACCGGCCGCGTATTTTCAAACTGCCATTCTCGAAATATTCGTGATATTTGCCGTGACGCTGACCGTTACGTATCTCACATTCGCTCTTCAACGCACCTTCGGGATAAAACTCGCGATAAACATTGCCTTGAAACTTCTCGGCATAAAAACGGTTCAGCTCATCAATGGCCGCCTTTTCCGAAATCTCGGTATCATCCTCTTCGCGTAATTCTTCTTCCGACAGAACCGGAGGCCGATAAAGATGATAATTCATGACCATCCGCAAAGCGACTTTCTGCCGATTGCCAACAATCTGCAAAGCGGAATAAGGAAACGAGTAAACCATCTCGCGGTTGGCCGACCAACTTTCCCATGTCTTCTGGTTCAACAGCGGCTCCATGAGCGGCAGAAACTTGATGCTGTTCGTGTAGACGAAATAAGTAGACCGGTCGTCGATTTGCGAGAGCACTTGTTTGAATCCGTTATCGTTACGCAACGTACGCTCCTGCTCATAATCTTCGATGAAAGAGAGTAACGTCGCCGGTTTATTGCTGAAAACGACAAAGTCATTTACATACGTATAGTAAGGTTTCTCGAACTTCTCGAACATTTTCCCGAAAAAGAGCGCGAAGAAACCTTTCAACTCTACATAATTGATCTCATATCCTTTATAATTCGCCTTGCGAATATGAACCGGCGTGTTCTTTTTCACCTGTTTCTCGATGTATGCCATCTTCTCCTGCGCCCGTCCGAGGTCTTCGGCACGAACGGCAAGCAGCATCTCCGTGTCATGCCCCAATAGTCCCGGTTCAAGCTCGGTTACGGCAAATTCGCCGGCCATCCAGCTCAGAAAATCGTCTCGCAAGGATATATCGAACATGTTTTCAATGCGCTCGTACGATTCTTTGTAAGTCGCATAGAGTGAAGGTTCATCGTTGGAGAGCATCGTTTCCATCTCTTCCACGAACGTTAAGGGATCATCGACACAGATATTCGTGTAAAAGGCGGTGCGGTCGGAGAGTATTTTATGAGCTGTCATCTCTCTGCCTTCGGAATGCAACAATGTAGCAATATAGGGACTGACCGTATCTTTCAGAAACGTATACCCGCGGAGTGCGAATTTTTCCTTGTCGGCTTGCAGGCTCAGTCCGGTGTATGCCATCGAAGCACCGATGGCCGGCAGATAACCCTTTCGCTTACCCATATACAGATCGAGAAAGCGAGGCAGGGTGGCATGCTGCACGAAAATGCGGCACACTCCGTCATCATCGGTCGATTGGTCGGCTTCGATAAAAAGCGGGTCTAATCCGATGATCGGTTCGTTGCGTTCCGAGATGGACGCTTCGATCAGTCCGGCCGTCGCCGACGCGATGTAATGATTGTCTACAAAAGCCGTATAAAGCATGTCGCGTGTTTGGGGATCACGCAGCTCGACAATTTCCGTGTCCTTATATGTGCGATACGTCACCCCGTAGTTCATCCACGCGTAGAGCTTATCGATCTGTTCCTTCAAGGCCTGTACTTCCGAAATCTTCTGCAAGTCGAGGACGTACAGAAAGCCGAGCTTTCCATGACGCATCCGATGCACCGAAATCATCAGGTCTCTTTTCCCTGCCAACGCGAGAAGTCGCTCGTTAGCCTGCAAAGCGGAATCGAGCTTGTTCGCATCGCGTGCGATATCGGCAAACGATGGACTGCGCCTGAGGCATTGCCACGGCTCACTCGTGCTGAATCGCTTCCAGTCGCTGACCGGTTTGCTCGAATGAAGGATAAATACCGCATCTCTGGGTACGAGGTAAATTTGCTGAATAGAACGGCGCGGGGCATAATAAAACGTGATGAAACGGTAAATGCCATAGCCCGTCAGCAGTAAAAGAGCGGACAGGATGATCCATTTGATAGTTTTTTTCTTTTTCGTTGTTTGTTTGTTTTCTTCCATGGTGCTAATTTATAAAACAAATTGCCTGTTGCGAAGAGTCAGTTTACCGATCAGCCGGTCATAACGTACCCCCATCGGACGGTGATAGACAAGAATCGTATATTCGTTTTCGGTCTGGAAATAATCGCCCTCCGTCGGTAAAGTCTGCGCCTTTGTTTCCCCATGAGGAAGCAGCACATATTGATAATTATAATATCCCTGCTTCAGCATCAACGCTTTTTCATAGTGCCGTGTCTGAGGATTATATTCCATCCGGCTCGTCTCATTGAACTGATTTTGCACAAAGTCCCCCAACAGATAAACATCGCCATCGAGCAACGGTTCGGAAGCATACGTAAAATGAACGATATAATAATCGGCTTCCGTATCCGGATCGTTACAACCGCTGCAACGGACGAAGAAGCGCCCGTCCTGATCCTGATCGTAACGGTAGCCGGTGCGCGTTCGACTTTGATCGATCACCACGTCGGCATGATAGTACGGATTGTGAAACTCGATACCGTCGATATTCAGTCCATTATAACGATGCGTCAAGAATTCGAAGCGACGGTATTCGTTGCCGGCTTCGAAAATCAGTTCGCGGATATGTTCATACGTTAGCCGGTTATTCGTGATAATCTGCGGCTGCACATTCTTCACGGCATTGTCCGTCCGATTGTTCTGATAGACATAGACCTTCAACTCCGTCTGCGGATAGTTCACCGTTATTCCTTTTCGATCGATCTGAAAGCTGACCTGCTGATGCTCTCTGTTGAGCGATATATCCGTATTACCGCTCACCACGGCATCGATTCCTATAAGCGGCTCATAAACCCCGAATCGTACCGAACAAACGATTTGGTCGGGTTTTTCTTCTTCATAAACGCGCAGCAAATAATTGCCCGATACCTTAAAACGAATATTGTCATTCGGCAGGAAAAGACGGTAATTCATATAAGATACGGTCGTATTGAAAGAAGGAGAATAATCCTCAATGGTCATGCCCTGAAAGCCGTCCATGTACTCAATCGGGGTCAGCACCGACGGTTTCCAGTCCGCATCGCAATGAATGATCGAATAAGCATATCGTCCCTGCGTATGGTTCAGCACGTCGAAACTGATTTCAAGCCGGCGGTCACCGTGCAGTTCAGTATAAGGTTCGGAAATCAGTTCTCCGGCCACCTTGACCTGCAAACTTTTCACCCGGTTCGAAAAAACCTCCGTCCGACCATTCTTTTGCGCACACAGATGACCGGCAAGGATCAGCCCCAAAACTGCCATCATAAATCGATCAATGTATTTCATCTTTGCCGAAAACAATAAAAAACAACGCCCAAAGGTAGATGTTTAGCAGGATGTAACCAAATGTCTTTAACGAAAAACGACATATGCGTCTTCCCTTTCTGCGGCGAAGAGAGAGCAAGCGGTGTCGCCATAAAAAAATTTCGATTTGGAAGATTCGGGAAGATGTGATTACCTTTCCTCTAAAACGTATTTTGTGAGTTTGCTTAGATTGCTGCCCAATCC